>JAHFEN010000020.1 GCA_023248455.1 Microcaldota archaeon
TCATTTCCCAGTTCCTGTACAAGGGCGCGGCCGAGTATGGCGAGCCGGGGCTTTTCATCTCCTTTGACGAGCAGAAGGAATCCATTTACGCCAACCTAGCCTCATTCGGCTGGGACCTGATGGACCTGGAGCGCAAGCAGAAAGTCGTGTTCATCGAATATCCCCACAACGAGCTTGCCTCATTTGCCGAGCAGGAAGGGGCGATGAAGGACCTGATCTCCACCCTGGGCATCAAGCGCGTAGCCATTGACTCCATCACCCCGTTCGGGCTCATGTTCGGCACTCAGGAGGAGCGCAGGCTCAACGTCATGCGCCTGGTTTCCGCAGTGAAAAGCTGGAAAGTCACCGCCTTGATTTCCGCGGAGACAATACATGGCAATGACGACTCATTCCCGCACACGGTTTCGGGCGTGGAATCCTTTTCAGACGGCTTCATCCACCTATCGTTCCACAAGTCCGAGGGAAAGAGGAGCCGGGCGGTTGAAATAGTGAAGATGCGCGGAAGCCGCCACGAGCACGAAATCCGGCCTGCGCACATAACCGGAGACGGTTTCGTGGTGGGGCCATTGCAGGCAAAGCCCGAGGCGCCCAGGCCAAATAGCAAAGCTGGCCAGCAGAGGCCGGAAGCGCCCAAAACATCCGCGCAGACAAAGTACTTGGAGCCAAGGGCAGCCATGCAGGCAAAGCCAATGCATCACCCCGCGCAAGAACAGGGCGCAATCAGCCAGCAGGCAAGCGCAGAAGCGCCCAGCGCATCCCAGCAGCCCAAGCCGCCAGAGGGCAAAGCCTCTTCCCAGCCAAAGCCCATTGTCAAAAAGAGGGTGTTCCTTGACGAGCAGTAAAATCGATCCCTGGGCTTCGGAGCAGTCATTCGACTATTCCAAGCTTTTCGAAGAATTTGGCATGTCTGCGGTGGATGAGCAGCTTGCAAAAAGGCTCTCCTTCAGGCTCGCAAGGCGGGGCATAATGTTTGCGCACCGCGATTTGGACCTGTGGCTCAAGGATGCTTCGGCTGGAAAGCCAGTAGCAGTCATGTCTGGCATCAAGCCCTCCTCGGAATTCCATTTGGGCAGCAAGCTGACCGCAGATGAGCTCATTTTCTTCCAGAAAAAGTTCGGCGCAAAAGTCTTCTATGCAATTGCCGACCTTGAGGCATACGCGGACAACGGGCTGGCACTTGAGCAGACGCACGAAACAGCGGTTTCGAACCTGGCCGACTTGCTCGCGCTCGGGCTTGACGAAAGGAACGCACACGTTTACAAGCAGTCCGAGGAGAGGCGCGTGATGCAGATGGCATACCTGTTCTCCAGGCGCGCCACGCCCTCCATGCTGAAGGCAATATACGGGGACCGGAATTACTCCCTCTACTTCGCAGCCCTGACTCAGGTGGGGGACATACTGCTGCCGCAGCACAAGGATTTTGGGGGCGAAAAGCGTGTGATTGTGCCGGTCGGGGTGGACCAGGATCCGCACATACGCTTTGCGCGGGATATAGCATTCAAGGAAAAGCTCATTCAGCCAGGCGCCACCTATCACAGGATAATGAAAAGCCTGGATGGCGAGGCAAAAATGAGCAAGCGCGACCCCAATGCCTCTCTTAGCCTTTCCGATTCGCCTGAAGTTGCAAAAAAGAAGCTGATGAACGCATTTTCAGGCGGCAGGCACACTGCCGAGGAGCAGCGAAGGCTTGGCGGGGATATAGAAAAGGACGTTTTATACGAAGTTATGAAATTCCACTTCATTGAGGATGACGCGCTCCTTGAGGAGATGAAGCGCGACATGACGAGCGGCAGAATGCTCACAGGCGAATACAAGCAGAAGTGGATTCCCTATGCGCTTGACTGGCTGAAATCCCACCAGACTAAAAAGAAGGAGATGCTGCCAAAAGCTAGAAAGATACTTGAGAAAGCGGAGAAAGAGGGCTGATTTTCCTGAGCGCGAGAAGAATCCTTGAGAAAGCTGGAAAAGAAGGTTGACATTGCATATATTTATATTCACTATCACACAGATAGCCTCTGATTTCTTGGGTGGTGTTATGCGATCAGTAACAAGGAAAAAAGAACATCGAGAACAACATTCTAATCTCCAAAATGAACAATTGAGAAAAATGACTAGCAAGGCCCTTGCAGGCATGCTGGCGAAAACTGTTTCCAAAAAAACCAATTCAAGAGGTCAAAAAGAAGAAGTGTACCCCATTCTGAGCGAGCTGGCTAAAAGACTCGGCCTTATGGTTGTGGACCTCGATAAGTCAATGCCCAGTGAGCAAAACCTGGAAATCCTGCCGCCATCACAATAATGCTATTTTTATTGCTTTAGCCCTTGCGATTCTTGGCACGAATGCGCACACGACAGCCTGCTCAATCTGCTCCCTTCTTTTCAAAACACCTGAGGAAAAGTAGCCTATTGCGCCGTTCTTCCTCCCAATCCCTCCTATGCCAGCAATCTCTTTCAGCACAACCGACAGGTCCGAGTTCTCGCTCCTTATCCTGCGCGCAATTTCCGCAGGTACGACAAAGCCCATTCCAGTTCCGTATGTCTCTTCCTTGCCGTCATATGCGCAGCATACTGTTATGTCGATGAATACCCCCTTCTTGAGCTCGAACAGGCCGGATTCCATGCCAATGGAGTAGCCGCATCCATTGCCATTTCCTTTCCTGTTCGCGCCGTTCCTTTCGTTCGCCCGCATCCATGCATGGTGCGCCCTGTTCTTTGCGCCGAAAAATGTTTCCTGGTTGAAGGGGTGCGCAGGAACTCCGGTGTGTTCGGAGTGCCCCTGCAGCCTGAACTTTAAGCCGAACACTTTCCGCAATCCAGCGAAGGCGCCTTTCAGCTTTGCAGGGTTATCCGTTCCCGCTTGTATTGCAACCGGCTTGAGGAGCCGGCCATTCCTGTCAATTTTACCCTCATAAATGGACTGGCAGGAAATCTTCTTCAGGTCCTTGCCGTATGCAATCGGGATCGCTATTATCCTGAGAACTGGCAGGCGGCTCTTCCTGCGGATGGCGTTGATCCTCTGTGCTGCGGGCAGCGTTTCCCCGCTAACTATTATGGCATCCAAGCCGCGCATTTTCTCCGCCCCTCCGGCTTCGTCTCCTATGCAATGTATTCCTGTGCGGGAAAGCAGGCCGTGCCTTTTCAGCGCAGCCTTTAGGCCGGCGAGCCTTCTTGCAAAGGGCAGCGAAGGGTAAATCTTGTGGCGCTTCACGTATGCGTCGCTTGTCAGGCCTATTGTTATGCTGGCGAATCCGGTGCACATGCGAAGCATCCTCTCGTGCCCGGCATGGACGCAGGTGAAAGTCCCCCCAAGTACGCAATGAGACATCCCATCACCTGCAAATCCGAGGTTTCCCTTATGGAAACTATAGGCATAAAAAGCAGATTCCGCGATATTCAGGAACATGGACCCTTTATGGCCGCTTGAATACCTCATGGTCTTCCTGTCCATGTTCGTGACGATTTTCGTGATACTGGTCTATCTCCTGAACGAAGGGAAAATGAAGGAGGAAAAGCCTGCTTTGCGATTGCCAAAGGTCACAGTGCTTGTCCCTGCCTACAACGAGGAGGAATACATAGGCGGGGCGCTGGACTCCATACTGGCCCTTGACTATCCCAAGGACAAGCTAGAGGTGATAGTGCTGAACGATGGCTCGACTGACAGGACAGTGCAGGTAGTTAGGAAATCCGCAAGATATGGTGTGAAGCTTGTGAACAAGAAGAATACTGGGAAGGCCGATTCGCTGAACAGGGGCGTGGCCATGGCAAACGGGGAGCTCATAGCCACCATGGATGCGGATTCGTATGTAACCCCCTCCACCATGAAAAAGATGGTAGCCTATTTCGAGGACCCGAAAGTCGCATCAGTGGCGTCTTCCGTGTACGTCCAGGGCGCCAAGGGGCTGCTTGGTACCATACAGCAAATCGAGTACATGTTTGCAATATTCTCAAGGCGAATAATTGAGTTCGTGGACTGCATCACAGTCACGCCAGGGCCTTTTTCCATGTTCAGGCGCTCTTCTGTGCTTGAAGTGGGGGGGTTTGACCCGCAAAGCCTTGTGGAGGACCAGGAGATAGCTCTCAACCTCCAGAAGCATGGCTACCTCATCCGCACCGCGCCCGGCGCAAAAGTCTTCTCGGAAATACCAAAAACATTCAGCGAGCTCAAGGTGCAGAGGATTAGGTGGCAGACCGGCGGCTTCTACAACGCACTCAAGTACAAGAGCATGATCGGGCTGAAGCACGGCGACCTTGGCCTGATAACCCTGCCGTACCTCATTTTCGGCTATGCGACCGTGGCGCTGATACCGATATTTCTCATCATGGGCGTGCTGACAGGCTCGGTCTACAGCTGGGCAGTGGGCTGGGAGGGCGTCAGGCTAGGCTTCGGGGCAATCCATTTCCTCTCGCTTTTCATGGGGCTGTTCCTGTTCTGCTGGATTTACTTTGGCATGAAAAGGCATTTCCCTGAGGAGAAATTCGGGGCAGGTTCTGTGCTCATTTTCCTCTCATTATACCCGCTGCTCACCTTCGCCTTCTGGCTGTTTGTGGCTTACAGGGTGGCGCTGAAACAGAAAAGATCCTGGTGAGGGCATGGAAAAACTGCTGTGGTGAATATACGTCGAAGCCGTTTTTCGACTCTCCGACGTGCACTGTTCACCACAGCATGGAAAAACCAGATGACCGCATTATTTATATAAGATCCGAAATAAGATTGGCTCATGAGGCAGGTAAGTAGCTCGCTGATCCTGTCAGCTCTGTTTCTGACCCTCATCATATTCGTTTCCGGGGTCATAGTGGGCAGCATGATCGACAAGGAAAACCTGATGCAGCTTGAGCAGAGAATCATCTCAATTTCCGACAGGACAAATTCCAACACCGCCATATTTCTGCTGGAAAATTCCTCGGCTTATTGCCCTTACCTGGAAAACGAGGCAGAGCAGATGGAAAAGGACGTTGAGCAGCTCGGGTACCAGCTTTCCTACCTTGAGGACACGAAAAACTCGGTTGACAATGCGATGAAAAACAGGTACTTCAACCTGCAGCTGAATTCCTATCTGTTATCGAACAGGGTGCGCAAGGCCTGCGGGCAGAACTTCACCACCATACTTTACTTCTACTCCAACAAGAACTGCTTCCTGGAATGCAGGGAGCAGGGCCAGAACCTGCTCTCCCTCAAGGGCGAGGCCGGGGTCTGGGTGAAAATTTACTCGTTCGACAATGAAATCGGCAGCGCAAGCGCAAAGGTCCTGGCAGATGCCTACAACGTTTCGAAATACCCCTCCGTAGTGGTGGGCAACAAGAAGTACGTCGGGGTGCAGACCAAGGAGAGGCTTCTCGAGGCAGTTGCTAGTGCGCAAAAAGAATGATTATTGGATTGCGGGCATGCGCCTTCGAAAAAGGTAAGCGGTTTTGAGCCAGCTAGCTCGGAGGGGCGCCGCCCTTGCTCTCCTCCCACATCCTGTGGATGAGCGAACGGAGCTCCTCGCGCTTGCGCTCGAAATCGTTCTCCTCGTCCTGCGAAAGCTTGATTTTTTCCACGAAAGCCACCGATTTTTCCTTTTCTTCCTGCGTGCGCTGGGCTGCCACAGTTCTGATCGGCTTTTGCCCAGGCTCGGACTCCATCCTTACTATCTCCGCTTCCTTCTGCAGGCCTTTTACCTTGGCTGCCAGCAGCTCCTGCTCGCGCTTCATCTCGCGGAGCATGAACGAGACCTTCTGCATCTCCTCCTTGTCGACCGGCCCCGCCCCGCCGGATTTCAGCGTTTCAAGCGCGCTCATCTGCGAGGAGAGCTTTTTGGAAATGTCCTTCTGCCGCTGCGCAATGTCCTCGTTCGCGCGGGCGATCTCCTCAGCTATGTCAATGTAATCGTCCTTTATTTCCTTCTGCGCCGATGCGGAATCCGACCAGCGCTTCTGGAACGCCGAGAGCTTGGAGGCCTGCTTCCTCACGAGGGAAATCGCATCGCCTAGCTGCTCAGCAACCGCCTCTTTCTGCTTGTGCGCATCCTCGGCCATCCTGCGAAGCTCGGAAAGCTTTTTCTTTGCCCCGGAAATCGACCCTTCATTATCAGCATATTCCTCGATTTTCTTCTCCACTTCGACCACTCGGCCGTGCAGGCTCTGCTGCTCATCCGCAAGCGCCTCCATTGCGCCTGCAAGCTCGGACTTCAGGCTCTTGATTTCCGCAAGCTCGGCTCGAAGCTCGGCAATCCGCTCGTCGCTTTTGCCCTCCTCTATTCTCTTGCGGAAGTCCTCCACCCTGGCCTCAAACGCGCCGAAGAAAGTCTCATTGTCGTCAATCTGCGCCTGCAATGTGTTTTCGAAATTCTTAAGGACGCTCAGTTCCTTGTCAATGTCCCTTTCTGGCTTGCCCTCGGAATCCATTCCCATTTGTGGGGCAAGCGAGAGCAATTTTTTCTTGAGCCGGTTGAGCTTTTCAGCCGAAGCCTTTGCCTGCTCTGCGTACTTCCTTTCAAGAGAGGAAAGGTCGGCTTTCATCAGGACGGCTTCTTCGGGCGTCATGAGAACCGTAGTCTCGATTTTGTGCAGCTCCTCCTCTATTGCTTCAAGGTCGCTTCCGCCCTGCTGCACCCTGGATAGAAGGGCGTCTATGTCTCCCTTGGCCTGCGTTGCCTTTGCCTCCAGCTTCTCGGTCCTCTGCGCCACGTACTCGCTTGATGGCGAGTGCCAGACAAGGTAAACCTTAGTGAGCTTGTACTCGATAGTAATGAGCTTCTCCGCTTCAAGGACATGTGCCCAGTCCTCAACCGTGCGCTGGGGCTGGCGCAGCTCTTTTGCTGCCGCGCCGATTTCCACCTTGCCCTTCTCCTTTACAAGGCGTATAAGCTGGTCCACTCCCGTAGAGATCAGAAGGTCGTCAAGCGCCATCGAACTTTTGATGCAAATCCAATCCTTATAAAGATTTGTGCGGAACTCCTATTCGTAAAAATGGGCAGGAAGCCCAGCATTTTCGCAAGCGGGATCCACCATGATCAGCCCGGACTTTGACATCAGGCTAAAGCGGGAGGCAAAGACCTCCCTCCAGCTATTCAAGGACCAGTCGCTGCTCCGCAGGAAATTCGGCGATGAAGCGGTCAAGCTCTACGATAGGATAACCGGAAGCAAGACGGCGCACGAGCTCATGTCCGAGCTTGGGATGGGTGAGGAGAAATTCGTCTCCATACTCGAGTTCATGAACAACAATGCCATGGTCTCTATTGTCCCTGACGAAATTAGCGGCATGCCGCCCAACCCTCCAGGCAGGGGTGGGGGCGAAGAAATGCCGCAAGAGCCGTCAGAGGATGACGAAACCGCGTCTGGAAAAAAAAATCTCAAAGACGAGCAGCCTTCAAGCGAGGAGGAAGGGAAAGGGGAAGAAGAGCCTGCAAGCCAGGAGGAAGAGCCAGATGGGGAAGAGCCCGAAAAAGAGGAGCCTGCTTCGGAGGAGGAGGAAGGCGGCGTCCGCTCACCCAGGGCAAGGCCGCGGTCAATCAAGCCGTCCCAGCCTGAAGACGAAAGCGAGCCGCTGCTGTCCCCCCTGGAGAAAGTGCTGTTCGAAAAGTACGGCGATGTCGGCGTGAGGATATACAATCTCATTGACGGGGAGAAAACAGCCGAGGAAATACTGCGGCAGACCGGGGTGACTGAAGCCAAGCTCGTGGAAATACTCGAATTCATGGACGAGCAGGGGATAATAAAGCTCGAAAAGCCACCCGCGAGCCAGCCCGAGGTAGAGGCCGGCGGGGATGAGAAAGCAGGCGAAGAGGCAGGGGGCGCAGAACAGGAACCACGTTTCAAGCCCATGATAGAAGAGGAGCCGGAGGAGATGCCTTTCACCCCTCCCAAGGCGATTGAATCGGAAAAGCCCAAGCCAAGAGAGGAAAAAATCAAGGAGGAGGAAGAGGAGCTCGACTCGGAAATCGTGATGGTGGATGTCCCAGAGCTTGCCAAGCTTTCGCTCATGCAGAAAGCACTCCTGTTCGCAGAGCTTTCCACGAAATTCGGTAAAAGCGCCAAGGAACTGGTTGAAATGGTGGACGGCCGCAAGGATTTCATCGACCTTTCGCTTAACATCGGGCTTTCTTTCTTTGACATTGATGCAATAATGGCTTATTTCGGGAAAAAGGGGCTGATGACCTTCAGGCAGCTTGCCCGCGAGGAGATAAAGAAAAAATACGGCGAGGACGGCTTTGCCATATACAAGAGATACGGGAGGGACGGGCTGCTGCTCTACGAAATGATCGGCAAGGAGGCTTCGCTCAAGGACATAATAGTGAAGAGCAAGCTTGAAGTGGACCGCGCAATCGAAATACTGATATTCATCC
>JAHFEN010000021.1:0-3021 GCA_023248455.1 Microcaldota archaeon
CGAAGGGAGGAAGCGGGAAATCGGCTGGGGAGTTGTCGGTGAGGTAAAAAAAGCGGTCGGGATACCCGTAATCGGAAACGGAGGGGCGTCCACGCCAGAAAAGGCGGTTCGGTTCCTGCGCGAAACCGAATGCGATGCCGTGATGATTTCCTCTGCGGCGCTTGGCAACCCGGGGATTTTCATGAGGGCGAATGCTCTTCTAGAAGGAAAGGAAATGCCTGCTGCCAACTGGGAGGACAAGTTGTCAGACTTCCAGGATTACCGCAAGCTTGCAGAAAATCATGGAGTCCTATCCCCAAAATCCCTTCGCCTGCACGCAATCGAATTCCTGGCAGGCTTTGAGGGGGTAAAGACTGCAAGGAAAAGGCTGAATGCTGCGAAAACAACAGAAGAAATAACCGGGGTACTGGAAAGCTTCACTCCATCTCGTCCGACATGAAGATGTAGTTCGCCTTCTCGAATTTCTCGTAGACGCTTTTCCTTTCAAGGGCCTCGTTGGGTTGGTCAATCACCTTCCCCATGCCCTCGAACATGCCGTACCAGCCGGCAGGAACGAGAAGAACCGAGAGTATCTTGTAGAAAACGGATGACTCGTTCAGCACAAAAAGCGCAAAAACATCTGCCACCAGGACAATCGCGCCTATCACTATGTATATGTACCCGCGCGTGCGGATGCTGCTCACTGTGTCTTCCTCGCGCGCAGTCATGGAGGCGAAGTGCTCGCGCAGCCTTTTCTTGATGAGCGCCTCCTCCTTGAGGTCGCGCTCCGAGGAGGGCATGGTGAAGCGCACCTCGAACCTGCCTCGCTTGTCCTCAAGGTAGCGCCTGCGGATTTCCTTCACGAAGTCGTCCGAAAGCTCGCGCGAGTGGTAGGGCCGCGGATCGAAGTCCGAGAATATGTCATCGTAGTTGTCCAGCTGGATGGTGATTTCCCTCAGGTCGGATGCGCCATCATCGATGTCTGCCTCAGCATTAGCCATAACCCCAACGGTGCGCAGAGAAGCAATAAAAAATCACCGCAGGGAAATTTTCAGCTGTGGCCCGCGCACGGGCAGCACAAATAAAAAAGCTCCGCCCGAACTCCATTTATGAAATTCGAGCCCTTTGTTGTGAAGGACATAGCCGAGGAAACGGATGACGTGTGCATCTTCAGGCTCACCAGGGCAGACGGGAGCGTTCCTGCTTATCAGCCAGGCCATTTCTTCCTCATGCGCCTTCCTGACGAGGCAGGCAAGATGGCCCAGCGCTCGTATTCCGCTGCCTCGCACCCCACAGAGAGCGCGCTTTCATTCTGCGTCAAGCTCAAGGGCTCTTTCACCCACCTTCTCTGGAAGATGAAAAATGGGGACATTATTGAGATTGACGGCCCCTATGGGGTTTTCCTTCTTAAGGCTGACGACACCGAGCGCGTATTCATAGGGGGAGGGGTGGGAATATCCGCGCTCCGGAGCATGATTTTGCAGACTGTGAAAAACGACCAAAAAAAATCGTGCCTGTTCCACTCTGCCCGCTCGCTTCCAGGCCTGATTTATTACTCTGAGATGAAAAAGCTCGCGGAAGGGAACCGGAATTTCAAGTTCTACCCCACCCTCACCTGCGAGGAAATTCCTTCTGGATGGGATGGCTCGTGCGGAAGGATAGGGGTGCCCATGCTCAGGGAAAAGCTGGGCTCGCTAGAGGGAAAGACATTCTACTTGTGCGGCTCAAAGGAGATGGCAGGCCAGCTCGCAGAGGCGCTGATAGCCGCAGGCATCCCAAAAGAGAAAGTAAAGAAGGACGAATGGGGCTGAGCTTATATGGAAAGAGGAATGCCGAATGGCGTAGTTCCTCCATGAACTATTTTCAACTTCGACGTTGCACCATATATGTTTTTATACTTAATCCCACAAATAGGTGATGGGGGGATTGCATGAATGGTGCGACTGTCCAAAAGAAAAAAACTGGCGTTCCAATGCTCTCAAGAAGGGCATTTTGCAGAGAAATTGGTACGACGGCTCTTGCTTTAGGATTTGGAGCAGGACTATTGGTTTCGTGCAGCAAACCAGGAAAAAATTATCAGCCTGGCGAAACATTGGTCGTAGGCCAATTTGACCGAATCACTTTCAATAAAATTAGCTCGCGCACGGTGAACCGGAATGGAAAGAATGTGACTGAGAGATATGTTGAGCTAGCCAAATCGGACTGGACTGGTAGGTCAACTACATTCGAAATGACTGAGTTCACACAGACAGTTGAAAAAGTCGATAATAAAAAGATTACAATAAGTTGCATTGAAATAGGGGAAAAATCTGCGAGGATAGAGGTATCTGGCTTATATCAATAGACTGATGTTTTCAGCTCATCCTTTTCCTCACGAGCACCATGGTTTCGCCCCATCTTTTTTCGAAGAAGCCGAAGGAAAGGTACAGCTTGGCCGCGGAGTTGAGCGCGCGGACCTTGAGGATGGTGGTATCCACGCCCTTGCGCTCAGCGCGGTAGAGCGCCTCTGCCATGAGCTGGGTGCCAAGCCCCTGCTCGCGGTACTGGTGCAGCACGCCAAGACCGGCGATGTAGCAGTTCTTGCCCCTTATCCTGTAATGGCAAAAGCCGACCGGAATCCCTTCGCGCTCTGCCACAAGGAAGGAGTCATGCGGCAGGAAGCGGTTGCGCGAATTCGGGAAGAGCAGGCTTACCATGTCTTGCACGGCAGCCCTGTCGGATTTTTTCGCCTTCCTGATGGTGAACATTTCAATCCGCCAAACTACAAGCTGATGAACTTCACATCGATTGTGTCGTCTATCTCTATTTCCGCAGCCCGCATCTTTTCCGCAGGGCCGAGCTTCACAATGAGCGTTTCACCGAGTATTTCCTTGCCCTCGTACTCGTGTATGTGCCCGCAGATTAGTAGTATTGGCTTTTTCTCCTCGACCATCTTGCGCACTGCCCTGCTGCCAACGTGCATGGGCCCGACAGAGTCGAATGCCCCGTACGGCGGGGGGTGGCAGAGGACTATGGAAAATCCGTCCACGCCTGCCTTTGCAA
>JAHFEN010000021.1:3031-8316 GCA_023248455.1 Microcaldota archaeon
TGTGGAAGGGGGTGGGGTTGCTGCCTCCAAGGCCTGCAAGGTTCCAATCCCCAAGCCGTACTTTCTTGCCGTGGACCGACACGCCCATGCTGTTAATCTTCTGGATTACATCTGGCGGATCCATGTTTCCGTGGACAGCGTACGTGTTCGGAAAAAGCGAGAGCGCCTCCTCTGCATAGGAAACCGGGCCCCGCGAAGTTATGTCGCCGCAGAAAAGCACTGCGTCATAGCTGCTCCGGGAGGAGATGGCGCGAAGCCTGTCGAGCACTTCGTCTTCCGCATGCAAATCCGAGAGTGCCAGTAGCTTCATGTTTCCGCCCCGTTCGTTCGGCTGCTTCCGTTCAATTCTGACAATTCCGGTGCCAGCGTGATTCCATACCAAAGACTTAATGACCCGCAGGAAAATTTGTGCAAGGCCATTAAAGCAAGCTGTTCCATTTTCTCACTGCCTCTTTTCCTGGTCCGCCAGAATGCGCTTTGCCTGCACCTCGAATTGGGCTTTCAGCTTCTCGGCAATGAAATTGTGCGAGAGCGCGTCAGCTTTCGAGGCTATTGTGAGCTTGGCTGCAAGGCTCCGCGCAATCTTGCCCCGGGCTTTCTTGGGGGATTTGCCTATCATGGCGTGCTGGAATATTAGGCCGTGCTTGGGCGGCTTGCTCCCTGACTTCAGGTGCTTGAAGAGCGCCTTTTCAGCCCCAAGCACCTGTATGGTGGATGATGGGAAGGTTGCCATCCGCTGCAGCCCCCCAGCCTGCGCCACAAGCTTAGCGGCAAGCTCAGACCCTGCTATGTACGAGAGGTTGGGGCAGAGCTCGGTTGCAACCGCAGCCTCGTATTTCTCTATCTCGTCGCGCAACGACCAGAGGGACTGTATTTCCTTTGCAAGCAGGCGTATGCGCGCCAAATCCTCATCGGAAAGCCCGGTGCCGACCGAAACCTTCATCCTGCCCATTATAGTCGGCGCCTGGGGGCCGAACACTTTCTCAAGCTCGGCCAAGTCAGGCTTCTTCCTGTCGATTATCAGCACCCCTTGCACGTACTTTGCGTTGTCTGCGGTCTTGAACTCCGGGAAGTACATGCCATACCATTCGGTGAGCCGCTCGAAGATGAGGTTGGATGACTTGTTGAGCTCGTCCACTGCCCCCACGCACTGTATGAGTATGTTGTCGCGCGAGGAAATCGCTATCGTCACCTTCTTCCTGGCGCGCTTGAAGAAATCCTCGCGTGATTTTTGGTCGAATGGCATGAAAACTCCTCCGGAATGAGTAAATTTCCGCTCCCTTCTAATAAGCCTGAAAACGTTTAAAGAACTTCGTGAGGAGAAAATAGCATGGCTGACACCAAAAAGGCCGACAGATTGATGGACGTTGCAATAAGGCGTTCCTTTCTCATGCCCTCAAGCGAAATATACGGATCGCCCTCGGGCTTTTACGACTACGGGCCAGTGGGAACGGCAATCAAGCACAGGATTGAGAATCTCTGGCGATCGGAGTTCCTGCAGAAAGAGGGCTTCCACGAAATAGAAACCTCGCTCATAGTTCCAGAGGCTGTCTTGAAGGCATCAGGGCATGCCGAGAACTTTGCCGACCCGCTTGTCACCTGCTCCTCTTGCAAGAACAAGTTCCGCGCAGACCATCTGATAGAGCAGAATGAGAACGCGAAAAAGGAGCACGTGAAGGCAGCTGGTTTGCCGCCGCAGCAGTTGAGCGAACTCATCAAAAAGTACGGCGTGCTCTGCCCAAACTGCAAAAAGCCCACGCTCTCAGAAGTTGGCTGGTTCAACATGATGTTTCAGACGAACATAGGCCCAATTGAGGGAAACACCGCCTATTTCCGGCCTGAAACAGCGCAGGGCATATTCCTCGACTTTGCACGGGTTGTCCGGAATTACGGAAGCAGGCTGCCAATCGGGATAGGGCAGGTTGGAAGAAGCGCTAGGAATGAGATATCCCCCAGGCAGGGCCTGGTGCGCATGCGGGAGTTCACGCAGATGGAGCTTGAGTACTTTTTCAACCCAAAGGACCAAAGCCACCCCAAGTTCGGGAAAATCAAGCATGAGAAACTGAGGTTCGCTTCGGAAGAAGGACACCCGCAAGAGATTGAAATCGCAAAAGCAGTCCGTGATGGATTAATAGCAAACGAGATAATGGCGTATTTCCTCTGGAAGCAGAAGATGCTCTACCTTGCAGTTGGAGTTCCTGAAAGCAAGTTTTTCTTCCGGAAGATGCCAAAGGAGGAGACCCCTCATTACTCGAAAGGGAACATTGACCTTGAGGTCGAAACCTCGTATGGCATGGTGGAGACCGTGGGCACTGCATACAGGACTGACTTTGACCTCTCCTCTCATTCCAAGCACTCGGGCGCGGACCTGTCAGTTTTCGTTGAAGAGGACAAGCAGAGAGTGGTGCCGCACGTGGTGGAGCCTTCCATGGGCGTGGACAGGCTTTTCTGGTGCGTGCTTGAGCATTCCTTCCGCGAGAAAACACCTGAGAAGGACTGGGAATGGTTTGCCTTTCCGCCTGCGATTGCGCCATACCATGCCTGGATTTTCCCGCTCATGAAAAAGGACGGCATGGATGAAAAAGCCAGGGAAATTGAGGAGCACCTGAGGGCGAGCGGATTAATTGTCTATTACCAGGACTCGGGGAGCATTGGAAGAAGGTACGCGCGCGCGGATGAAATCGGGGTCCCATACTGCATAACTGTCGACTATGACACGCTTGATGAAAAATCCGACAAGCACAGCACAGTCACAGTGCGCTTCAGGAACGACGGCAAGCAGATCAGGGTGAGGATATCAGAGCTTGCGGCAAAAATCTCTGGTTTTGTAAAGGAAGGGAAGGTAACTGGCTGAAGAACAGACTTGCCGCAAAATTGGCTTGATCTTTTAAGGTAAGTGGCGCTAATAATTCATGAGAATGCCCTTTGGATCGATTTTCCTGATCGGCATTGCCATCCGTATTTCAGAAGCCAGCAAATCAATAGCCAGTGTCCTGTATTCATCTTTTGTTGCGTGGAGATCCCCCTTCTTGTTCATTCCATTTGCAAGCATGAAGCCGTGAAGGTCGACCAGCTTGGCATTCTTGAATTCAGCTGTTTTTTTTCGCAGGTAAGCGTTGACCTTTAATACAAATTTTTCGCTTGCTGGAACTTCCTGGATGTTAAAAATCAAGAAATTGATTCTTGGATGAGCGGAGACAAATTCGAATATTTTCCCAAACCCTTGCTTCGCTTAATCAGCAGACCAGCGGTCATTGACACCCGTGAGAACAGCTATCACCTTGCAGTTTGAGAGCATGCAGTCTTTGAGATCCTTTTGCATCACCCTTAGTGCATCGTAGATTCCTGACCATATAACGCCGCGGAATGAAATGGTGACTTCTGCCGCCGCCTCTATGTCTTTTTTGTTCGCGCTGATAGCCACCGTCCAAGAATGGCCGTAAACAACTACTTGGGGATTGGCTTCCAGGCCAGGCGCAGGCTCCCCTGCATTTGAATAGAATGCGCTCAGTTTGCCTGGCATGAAAACGACCCTATTGCTCAGATTGCCCCTATTTCCGAATTCATCCGCTTTATTTCCCCAAGAGCCGAGCCAACATGGTCTTCCGTGCCCTTCTTCTTGTACGCGTATGCTATAGCGGAGGAGGAGTTTATCCTGTGAAGCGGAAGGGTTTCAAGCCACACTGTTCGAAGCACCTTTGCCGTGTCGGCTGCGGATGCCCCCTGCGCGCCCACGCCTGGGATGAGAAGGGGAAGCTGCTTTTTGGAGTCGTAAAACACCCACATGACTGCCTCAAGCTCGTCAAGCGCGTTTGCACCGACCACCGCGCCCATGCCGTTTGCGTGCCACTTGAACATCTTCTGCGCAACCTCCATGAAAAGCTGCTTGCCGTGCTCAGTAATGATGGACTGGAAGTCTGCTGCGCCTGCATTTGATGTTCGCACAAGCAGGTATGCCCCCCTGCCCTCCTTGCAGCGCTCAAGGAAAGGCGAGACACTGTCATAGCCCATGTAAGGGGAAACTGTGAGCGCGTCTGCATTCCAGAAGTCAAATGCTTCTTTCGCGTATGCCTCAGAGGACTTGCCAATGTCCCCTCGCTTGGCATCGAGAATGATTGGCAGCTTGCCCTTGTACTTGTCGATAAGAGACTTGAGCGCGCGCAGCCCGTCGAACCCGTATTGCGCGAAATAAGCATAGTTTGGCTTTATTGCTGAAACCGAATGGGGCTGCTGGAGAGAAGCATCGATTATTTCAGAGAAGAATGATACGATGCGCTCCTCTCGGGGAAGCGCGGAATGCGGCATATGCGAAAGATCAGGGTCCAGCCCGAAACACACGATGGACGCCCGCTCCTTTGCGGATTCTGATAGCAGTTCAAGGTAGTTGCCCATTTCAGATACCCATCCTTGTCGCGCATTCGCCCGTTCGTGCTGCCATTTCATACGCCATATTGTTTCTTGTATTCCTTGTAAGAGGCTAATATTTCCTCTGTGACAATATTCTTCCTATTAATCTGGTGGGTTGAGAGGTATTCGAATATTTCATCCGCAGTCACAACCGCGTGCACTTTTGTCTTGTTCCTTTTCTCGAACTCCGCGATCGCGTTCTTTCCTTCCGAGTCCTTTTCCTGCCTGTCCACCAGTATGAATACGCCTGCGATTGAGACTCTTGCAACAGAAGAAAGTTGCTGGATGGCTTCCTCCTTGGCGCCCCCGGTGGTGAATACATCATCCAGAATGACCAGTTTCATGCCGTCTGTTATGGGCGCACCCACGAAATTGCCCTTGTCCCCGTGCCCCTTTGCCTCCTTCCTGTTGAAGCACCAGGGCTTGTCAATGCCTTTTGCAGCCAATGCCATGCTGACTGTGACTGCAAGCGGTATGCCCTTGTATGCAGGGCCGAATACTGCGTCGTATTTCTCCTGCTTGAGCTTGCTGTCTATGAGATTTGCAAATACCTCTGCAAGCGCGCGCGTGAATTCGCCGGTGTAAAACACCCCGGAGTTGAAGAAGTAAGGCGACTTCCTTCCTGACTTGAGCTGAAATTCCCCGAACTTGAGCGCTCCTGCAAAAATCGCCAATTCGATGAAGTCTTCCTGGTATTTATGCATGATGTGTTATGGTCGGATGGGATTTTAGGCTTATCGGATTGCCCATATCCCAGTGCTGTGGTGAGCAAATAGGGCGTGAACCGCCGCTCACGCTGCGAATCAATCCTTTAAGCCCAAAACTCAGGCAGATTCCCATCGAGAAGCATGAATCTGGCGCACACCTCATCATGGATT
>JAHFEN010000022.1 GCA_023248455.1 Microcaldota archaeon
GCAGTCTCCCGCCTGCTTGGCCTTCCTACATTGCCCCTTGAGCATGTATACTCGGCAGTGCGCGGCTACTACCGCGGCATCGAAGGGCTGACGGAAAACATAGAGCTTTTTTTCATAGATGGCGTGCTTCCTGGTTATCTCTGGATTTTTCCCATGGGCGATGGATTGGCAAACGTGGGGCTTGGAATACTCTCCTCTGATTTGCAGAAAGGCAGGAAGCACCCGGCAGTGGTGCTTGCGGATGCAGTTGCGAATCACCCGGCGCTTTGCGGAAGATTCAAGGGCTCAACGCTTGAAGGGAAAATCGGCGGCTGGTCAATACCAAACGGCTCTTTCAGGAAAAAGCTTTATGGAGAGGGTTGGGTGCTGGTTGGCGACGCGGCATCGCTTGTTGACCCGTTCTCAGGTGAGGGGGTGGGGAACGCGCTCTCTTCCGGAAAATTCGCTGCAAATGCAATAAATTTAGCCCTTTCCCAGAGCGGCGATGGGCCGATAAGCGCATCCTCCCTTTCAAGCTATTCCCTCCGGGTGGACAGGGAGCTACGGCCGGAAATGGAAAACTCCTACAAAATACAGAGGCTTTCCCGTTTCCGGTTCCTTTTGAACCTTTTCATAGGAAAGGCGGCGACCAAGCCCAAGGCGCGGCAGATGATAAACGACATGTTCGCTTCCGAAGAGGGCAAAAAGAAGGTCGAGTCCCCGCTCACCTACCTCGAGATGCTCCTTCCGTAATTTCAAATCTTTTGCCTGCTCCCAATATTGAAGATATCCCATTCCAAGCCCTTATTACTCACAAGCTCACCTGAAATCCGGGAAAGGAGCATTGCTTTCACTGACTTGTACTTGTCCTGCGCAAGCGGGGCATTACCTATCGCGTGGTTCAAATTCTTGGCATTGAAAGAAAATATCGACTCGCGTACGTTCTCGTAGTTGTGGCAGAAGTACGAATCAGAGCAGTCCCTGCACGTGTAGCACTCGAAGCACCTGCTAATCTTGCTCGAGCAGTAACAGTTTATGCAGAACGACGAGTCCAGAACCGAATGGCAGCTAAAGCAATTCTGCGAGCTCCCATGCCAGAAGGCGAAGCCGCAGTAATTCGCGTATGCCGGTCCAGATGTCCAGTGGCAGTTCGCCCATCGGCTCCCTCAACGTTTTAAATGCTACAATAAAGAATAAAACCTCAAGGTGCCTCCATCAAGCCTCGGCACCTGCAGAGTAGGCTTTTGTGCCGGGCTCGATGCCTCCGTAGCTCAGTGGTAGAGCGCCAGTTTCGTACGGAAAACCCCTTCGGTCATCTGTCGGAGGGTTTCCCGGCTTCCTCCCATGATAAACAGGGATGGAGCTGTTCGAAAAAACTGGAAGTCGTGGGTTCAATCCCCATCGGAGGCTTCATTGCCTGATGCATCGCTCTCAAGTTCGGCCTCGAGCTTTTTCAAATCCTTGCCGAGCTTTTCATGGATCCTTTCAGCCTCATCAGGGAAATCCCGCTCGATTTTTTTCAGGATTCCGCTCCGCATTTCATGGTATAATATGATGTCCTCAAGAAGCCGGAATTTCCAGTCAAGCTCGAAAGTTTTCACGATGATGCTTGGAATCCTGTTCTGCCTGAGGATTTTGTCCTTTGAAACGTGCTCCTCTTCATCTTCTCGGCTGCTGCTTACTTCCACATAAAGACCGAATGAGGCTATGAACAGGTCAGTTTCCAAAATGGTCAGCTTCCTACCAACAGATGCGAGCACAGGCTGGTGGGCTGCGAAGTCCAGCTTCAGCTTCTCCAGTATGAATGCAGCAACCAGCCTCTCTTCATTTGAGTTCAGGGAATCGTAAAGGCGTTCAAGCTCCTCATTCTGCATATGCCTCTCCTGCTTGCATTTCCGAAGCGTTCATTTATTAGCATTTTTGGCATGCAATACATATCGCAACAATGAATGAGTTGGGCGAAAAAGGTGCGCAGTTTTCATGCAAGCATATAGCTTGCTTTTTATTCTTTCCTAACGTCTATATCACCGAGAAGCAGATAGCTAAGGGCCTGTTCTGGTTGACATAAGCCAGTAACCGCCTGACTTCCGTCCTCATTTCGGGCGGGTTGAAAGTATCGTGGCAGACCAATGCCAGAGGTCTTTGGCGGATCCTGGCAATTCCTGCAGATTCACAAAATCTGGGTGTTTGGGATGAATAAGATTCTCATACTGGAGGATGATGCTGATTTTGCAGAGATTGAAAAAATGCTTGTGGAGCGGGCAGGCTATAAGGTAAGCGTTTCCATGGACCCGAAAAAAGCGCTCGCAATAGTGAAAAATTACGATCTGCTGCTGCTTGATATGATCATGGTTTCTGGGGTTTCCGGCAGGGCTTTCCTTGCCAAGATGAAGGAGCTTAAACTCAAAACCCCGGTGATAATCGTTTCGGGGGTTGCCCTGTCGCGCGTTTTTTCGGAGGAACTTGCCAAATATTATCCTGAGGCTGGATTCATCCAGAAAACTTACGTGAATACTGAGCTTATTCCAGCAATAAAGGAAAAGATAGGATGAAAAAATTGGCGTGGTGCAACCGCAGTGCCTTTGAGGCTTTCATTTATTAGCTTTTTTTGGCATGCAATACCCATGGCAACAAAGAATGAGCTGGACGCAAAATTCCTGAAGGAGGCAAGAAGCTTTGCAGAGGACTATGTTGAGGGCACATCTCCCCGCGAGCTTTTGCCGCACATGGAGCTTTATCAGCTTGCATTCATCCTGTTCCTCGGAGTCAGCATCATTGTTCTCTTCAAGGGCCTGTTCCTATCAGGCAATTCGGCCCTTGTTATCGCATCGCTTGCGCAGCTCCTATGCATAGTTCTTTCGCTCCGGTATTCCTCTTATATGAAATCAGGCAGGAACATATTGGTGTTTCTTCTAGTTCTTACGATCATGTCCGCTGCCCTCTTTTTCATCGGGGAAAGCGGGAGGGCGGCCATTGCGCCATACTATGTGTTCGACCATTACATATTTGGGGTATTCTACGGATTCACCATATTCCTTTTCAAGCTCCTTGTGGAGCGCCAGGTGGAATACGACCTGTACCTGGAACTTCACAAAAAGGCAGGAACAGAAAAAAAGGACAGTGTCTCACAATTAAAAAAGTGGGTGGTGGGAATAATTGACAGGATACTCATGCCCTAGATTTCCTCTCAACAACCGTTTTTTGCATGGCGTATGGCTTTCCGTTCGCATCCACGCCTAATAATCCTATTGAGATCTTATCAGTCGGGGCCTCCTTTTCAGCAAGGAACTTCAGGTGCACGTTTTTCTCCATGCCCTTTACCTTGGTTTTTCCCACCAATGCCGCCTTGAGCCGGCCGCTTTCCTTCCCGTACGAAACCTGCGATTCGGCAGAAAGAATGCCACCGCTCTCGCCCTTGTTGTCAAATCTGAGCACAAGGTACAGGTTTCCATCCTGCTCCAAGAATGCCGCGCTTCCTTTCCTGTATGAAAGGTCCAGCGGGGTTTTGACCTCGCACTCCAGCCGAATTGTTTCGCTTTGCGCGCCTTCCCTGTCAACGTAAATGGCGGTTTCCTTCAGCTGCCCGCCGAATGACAGAACGCCGCGCGCAGTGTCTTCTTTCAGGTCGAATTCCACGCTGAAGGCAGCCTCAGATCCTGCTTCAAGGCCGCACTTTCCAGGCTCGAGCTTCATGCCAATTTTCCCGCCTTTTGAATCGACAAGCGAAGCCACGAGCTCCACTGCAATCTTGTGCTGTGCGCGGTTCTTCCCGGAGAGAAGCACAACATTCTTCTTTTGCCCGACAGAAAGAGAAACCGGCAGACCCTTAGTCACCAATAGAGTGAGTGCGGGCTGATCCTGGGTTTCCAGCCTCCATCCCCTTCCTGCGTGTACGCGCTTATCACTGGGCTCGGGCTTGTATCTCTTGCCAGGCATATATCCAGTGACAAATGAGTTTTTGCTCACCGCAGCATTGAGCCAGTTTCTATCCTTTTCTGCATCTGGCCTTGAGTTTCGGAGCGCCTCCTCTTTCTTCTCCAAAGAAACGCTCCACTGGTGTCTTATTCTTGTTTCATCCTCTTGCGTGCCCTTGGCAAGCTCGTCCTTTCTTCTCTGCACCAATTCCTCAAGCTGCTTCCTCAAGAGATTGTCCTCCTGTATCTCGCGCTTTTTCTTGTCCTCGTCCGCCTTGTCGCGCCTTTCCATCATACGGTTATGCCATGACCAACCTCCCTCTGCGCCAGCCTCATGCCTGCCAACTGCCATCCCTCTGCTGCCGTAAGAGCCTCCCTCTAGAGCCTCCCTGCGCATCTTGTCTCGTTTCATTTGCGATTCCTTTTCAAGTTTTTCCGAGTATTCCTTTTCCTTCTGCTTCCTGATTTCTTCTTGGCGCTGCTGCTCCTTCTTGCGCTTTGCGTCTTCATCCTGTTTCACCCTTATGTAACAGGTCATGCAGTAGTCATGCCCCCCGAACTGGACGCCTGATTCATACTCCGACCTGCACTTGTCGCAGCGCCATGCCATGGAAAATATGCCGGGATTAGCTTTTTTAAGTGAAGGGCAAATATCCTACTTATGTCAAAACAAACTCCCCTCATCAAGCACCCTAAAATGCGCATGGAACGGCTGGTTTACGGAACGTTCATTTCGTTCCTCGGGTGCCTCTGGCTTGCAGCGGAACTCGGCTGGGTGCAGGTCACAATACCCCTGGGTCCGATCATAATCATACTGCTTGGCTTTACCATGCTGCTCCCTTGGCTGGAAAAGTAAGCAAACGAGGTGTTTTTCTGAATCTGGTATTCGAGGCCCCGATTGCCGACAAGGCAAAGACAACGGCCATTCTTGAGGCAGACCCGTACGCCGAAAAAAGCTTTTCCAGGAATGGCTACAAAGTGAAGGACGGCATACTGCTCGGGCAGGACAAGGAAAAGATCTATATTTTCCTGCGCGCGGGCGACGAATTCGCCGCATTTGCCAAAGAAAAGCTCGCTGGCGTTGCCGCTCTTTCCAAGCAGGAAGTGGCGAATGCGGTTGCCAACAAGATTGAGGAAGAGGAGAGCAGCGCAGAAGTAGGATTCGGTTCCATTTTCGGTGATTAGACCAGCCTAGTTACCATTATATTCTTCTATTGCCAAGGTCCCACTTCGGCTGTGAGGATATCGAGGTATTGCCGAACGCGGACCTCAGAGACCCGCGTGTATGATGACGATCTTGAGTTCTGAGCCAACAATACGGAGCGTGGAACTCAACGACACAGTTAGGGGCGGCCAATCAGGGGCATCGTTCGTTTCCCTCAGCTCCGGGTTTGAGTTCAGTTCCAAACAAAAATCATGGTTTGTAAAATGGCTACGCTGAAAGATATCGACGGGCGCCTCAAAAAGATAGAGGAACGGAACAGGCGCGTGGAATCACAAAAGGCTTGGGAAACCAGCATCTCGCGAAGAGCGCTTCTTGTCCTGTTCACCTACCTTGCAGCAGGATTTTACCTCCAGGCAATCAGAGTCTCCGAGCCATGGCTCAATGCGATAATGCCCGCAGCCGCCTTCATGTTCTCCACGCTCAGCCTGCCCTTCTTCAGGAAACTTTGGCAGTCTTTCATCTACAACAAATAGCTACTCGCCTGCTGTGGTGAATATACGTCGAAGCCGTTTTTCGACTCTCCGACGTGCACTGTTCACCACAGCAGCTACTCGCCTGCTAAGGCATTACTAATTTAAGCATCACCATTATTCTATTTGGGGGGTGGATTCTGATGAGAGGATTATTGTTCGTGATGTTAGTCTGTGCAATGTTCATATTTGGCTGCAACGGGCAGGCGCCTGCAAGCCAGCAGCCTGCTCCGGGCGGGATCCAGCCTGCATCCGGCGGCACGCCTCCTTCACAGAACCCTCCTGGCGCCACCAAGCCTTCAGTTGGCGAAACGCCACCCTCCCCGCCAGCTCAAAACCCTCCTGCGCAGCAAGCTCCATCTTCAGCAATTGACGAGTTTTCCAAGCTCGTTGGCATGAAGGGGACGGCACAATGGATGGCGGAATACAATGCCAGGTCAACCGCAATGGGGCAGGTGCAAACATATGTAATGACTCAGTACATCAAGGGGACAGACCGGTACAGGGCGGACACTGCCGTCTCTGGTTACAAGTCAAGGGCATTCGGCCTCAGCGGCGAATTCTACTCATGCACCAGCATGGACGGGGCATCATGGACCTGCTACAAGCTTGGGAACCAAAACTCGGACAACACAACCAAATCAAGGGAAGATGTTGAAAAGAACCCTGTGAAGTACAATTTAGAGGCTGACGGCACCATGGAGGTTGCTGGCTCGACAGCGAGCTGCTTCAAGGCAACCATTGAGCAGGGAACGGCAAGGTACTGCTACTCTCCACTCGGCATACTTCTCTACTACAAGATGTCAGGCACAGGGCGGTATCCGGTGGACTTTGAGATGACGGCAACGAAATTCTCTACAGATGTGCCGGATTCCGTGTTTAACCTCCCTGCCGAGGCCAAGACAATGCCTGTTGCAGGGGGTTCGATGGGAGGAGGGGCTGGGAGCACCGGCTCTTCTGGTTCAGGCAGCGGCACAGCCGGCTCCTCAGGGGACGTGTGCGCCTACTGCAACTACCTTTCAGGGAGCCAAAAGGAGCAGTGCCTTGCATCATGCGGCAGCGCAGGCTAGCCTTTCCTTTTCTTCCTCCTTTTTTCTTTCATTCACTCAAAATGCGCGAAACCCCTTTTCGGAAGGGGCGCGATTTTTCCGTCCATTTCAAGAAGCATGCCTTTTTTCAGCACCGTGCCTATTTCGTAGAGTTCGCCACCCATCTTCCTGGCGATTTTCCTTGCCGCAGAAAAGCACTCCTGCGGAAAAGCAGCCAGTATTTCATAGTCGCAGGAAAGGTTGAGCAGCTCAAGTGGCATTTTCCCTCCCTTCTTGCAGTAATCCTCGAACCCTTCGTACATCGGAATCCCCATGTACTCCACCAGGGCGCCTGTTCCGCTCTCCCTGCAAATGTTGTGCACCGAGGCGCAAAAGCCGTCAGAAATGTCAGTTGCTGCCCGAACCAGCCTCTTCGAGTTAAGCTCGGCCATAAGCCTGGTCCTTTCAAGCGGGTAATTGAAGCGGTGCAGCATATTCTCTTCAGCAGGAGTTTTTTTCCCCCTCTTTGCCCAGTAAATCAGGTAGCCTGCCGCTGAAGCGCCAAGCGGGCCGCTCACAGCCAATAAGTCGCCAGGCACAGCCCCTCCCCTTTTCAGGGGGTAGCGTGCCAAGCCGAACGCAGTGCCTGACAATATGATATTCTCAGTCTCGTTCATATCCCCGCCAAGCACGCGGGTTTTGTGGGCGCGTGCGCAGGCAGCCATGCCCTTTGCAATCTGGCGTATTCCCTCCTCTGGGAGCACGCGAGGGATGCCCCATGCCATGAGCACTCCAAGAGGCTTGGCGCCGGCTGCGGCAATATCTGACAGGTTGGCTGCAACCGCGTTCCAGCCAATCGCGTCGTATGGCATGCCTGGCGGAAAGTCATCGCCTTCGCTGAGCATGTCAGTTGTGGCGACCAGGTGCTTTCCGGAAAAAGGCAGGCTTTCGGCATCCTCGAACCCGGATTCAGCGCCAAGCTCGCGCTTGACCAGCCTAGTCAGTTCTTCTTCGGTAGGCACGTATATCCTCAGCCAGAGGCGGAAAGTGTAGGCGCCGACTTTCATTGATACTGTTCACCATGCTGTGCTCGTTGCCCACTATCCAATAGTAGCTGGTGTGTTCGATGCCTTTTTTCAAGCCAGCGCTCCAAGTGACTCCCATGCCGATCTGGCAGCATAAATTGGTTCTTTCTATTTTAATTGATTGGTTCGTCATTCTGCATAATTCGTCGATTGCCGTATCTTCCTGCTGGGCTTCAGATAGTGTTTCCCAGATTTGCTACAAAATGTCCCATATGGAACAATAGCATTTAAGAAGGATCGCTTCAGACCAATATCATGCCAAGCAAGCTATGGGGTGGAAGGTTCGACAGGCCGCCAAACCAGGCGCTTCTCGAGTTCCTGTCATCGCAAAATGCGGAGCTTGACCAAAAGCTCCTTCCATATGACATCAGCGGTAGCCTGGCGCACATCTGCATGCTCCACAAGCAAAAAATACTGCCCAAGAATGAAGCATCAGGTATACTATCAGCCCTGCTCTTGCTCCAGGAACAATCTTTCGCAGGCACGTTTTTGCTGGACCCAGCGCTTGAGGACGTCCACACCAATGTCGAGGCGGCTGTGACAAAAATCACAAAGCACGGCGAAAAAATGCACACT
>JAHFEN010000023.1:0-1670 GCA_023248455.1 Microcaldota archaeon
GAAGTGATCGACAGCGCGGGGATCGCCAAGCTTGCGGGAGACAAGGGAAGGCTCGCGCTCATCGTTAAATCAAGCGAGTTCATTGCGCAGCCCAACCTCATGATAACGGTCGGCAAGTCACTTGGCCAAGTATTAGGCTCGCGCGGAAAGCTCCCCCGACCCATAGTGGGCTCGGTAAAGGACGCAGTGGAGCAGGCAAAAAGGCGAGTCAGGCTCGCTTCCAAGGGAAAATACCTTCCTGTTGTGCAATGCCTGATAGGAAGCGAGGCAATGCCTGTTGACGACCTTGCCGAGAACTTCGAGGCAGCATACGAAAAAGTGAAGACAAAAGTGATGGAGCCGAACATAAAATCAGTATTCTTGAAGCTGTCCATGGGCAAGCCCGTGAAAGTGGCATAAGGTGTTTGGGATGACTCGAAAGAAATTCAAGGGCGGAAAGGAAAAGAAGGAGCGGCTTGGGCTCACTGCAAAGAAGGAGAAAGTCGCGCTGATTTCAAAAGCCGCAGGCAAATACCCGGTGACCGCGCTTCTCAACATCCGCAACCTTCCGGACAGGATCCTCCAGTCTTCGAAGAAGAAGCTCCGCGGAAAGGCGGAATTCTCGGTGGCAAAGAACAGCGTGATTACCCGCGCACTCGACAAATCAGGCAAGGGCTCGCTCTCAGCGCACCTGGACTTCCCCACTGCTCTTGTATTCACTTCAATGACTCCCTACTCCCTCTACAAGTTCTTCAAGGACAACAAGACCAAAGTTGCTGCAAAGCCAGGGCAAATCGCCCCGTTTGACATAATTGTCCACGAGGGAGAGACTGACCTCATGCCAGGGCCTGCGCTCTCCGAACTCAAAGGCGCAGGCATCAATGCGCAGATAAAGGCAGGCAAAATCATAATCGCAAAGGACTCGGTGGTAGCAAAGGCAGGCACGAAAATAACCGACAGCGTCTGCAAGGCCCTCCAGAAGCTGAACGTGCTTCCGTTCGAGGCAATGGTGCACATGGTGGCAGCCTATGACGGCAATTACACGTTCACCGCATCGGCGCTCGACATTGACGAGCACCAGCTGCATGCCGACCTTCTCACCTGCCTCGCGCAGACATTCAACGTTTCCTTCAACGCATCTTTCCCAACATCGCAGAATATCGAGGCGCTCCTGGCCAATGCGTTCTCGCAGGGCAGGAACATGGCCATAAACGGCCACGTCTACTCGGACGCTTCGACCGAGCTGCTTCTGGCGCAGGCCGTTCTTCTCGGGAACACGCTCTCAGGCAAGGTCGGGAAACCGGAATCAGGCTCAAGCGCACCTGCGGATGCTTCTGCCGCAGCAGCGCCAACAAATGAAAAATAGGAGGTAATACTATGAAAATAGATCCATATCTGCACGCAGCGCTCCTTTTGCAGGGCGCAGGCAAGGAAATATCGAAGGACAATCTTGTGTCTGTCCTGAAGGCAGCCGGAGTGTCTGTGGAGGACGCAAAGGCGCAGGTGCTTTCAGAGGCTGTCAAGGGAATCAACTTCGAGGAGCTCCTGAAGGCAGCCGCAATGCCAGTGACAGCAGCCCCGGCAGCAGCCGCACCCGCAGGAGAGGTGAAGAAAGAGGAGAAGAAGGAGGACCCGGCCAAGCAGGAAGCTGCAGCGGCTGAGGGACTCGCGTCTCTCTTCGGCTGAGTTTA
>JAHFEN010000023.1:1680-2502 GCA_023248455.1 Microcaldota archaeon
TTCCATTTTTTCAGTTTTTTCTTTTTCGTTTTTTCTCATCAGCGTTTTCCTTCAATTTTTATTCTTTCCCTTCGCTAGACATCCATGTTCCAGTTCACGCTTCTCGCGCTTTTCCTAGGAATAAAGCACAGCTTTGACGCTGACCATCTAATAGCCGTATCCAATCTCCTAGCAGGCGCAAAGTCGCTTGAGAAAACAATAAAGATGTCCATAAGCTGGGCAGCAGGCCACATGTTCACAGCGGCAATCATAACAGCAATCCTCTTCGCGTTCAAAGACGCATTCCTTTCGCTCATACTCGGAAAAATGGAGCTTCTCGTTGCCATCATGCTCATTGCGCTTGGGTTCCTGAGCATCTGGAAGTCTAGGGTTTTCCACGCGCACGCGCACAAGCATGACGGCATTCCACACATTCACTGGCACATGCACCTTGCGCAAGGCATGGAGGAGCATGCGCACAGGCACATGTTCGGAATAGGCATAATACACGGGCTTGCTTCCAACGACGAGCTCCTCCTCCTTCTTACGGTTTCGCTCGGGCTATCCACGCTTGCTGAAATGGTTTTCGGAATTGCCATTTTCTCCTTCGGCGTGGTGTTGGGCATGCTGGCATTCAGCATTTTCTTCACGCTGCCTCTTATGAAAATGCACAGCCACAGGCTCATGCAGGCTGTGAATGTATCCGTAGGCTGCGTGGGCATTATTTACGGCGGAGCAATGCTGCTTTCTATTCTCGCAGCTTGAAAAAAAGCGCTGAAGGCTATTTTCACATCTCCGTTATTCAAAAGCGGGACCAATTCGCTTCTGTGTTGGAATACTTGC
>JAHFEN010000023.1:2512-8277 GCA_023248455.1 Microcaldota archaeon
GACAAGCGCTTCTTCCATGACCATTGCGGAGTATTTCGCCTCATAAGGGCTCACGTGAACCGGGAACACCATGCCATCCAAGGGGAAATACGTCCTGAACATTGCGTGGCTTTGGGGGATTTTCTCGTGGAACGCTGGAACTGACAGCCCGAATATCCTGCCGGCGTGCTGCTGCAAGCCTGCAAGCATATCGGCAATCTCCCTTATCAGGCCGCCAAGGTCTATTTCCATGCGGCTTTCGACCATTTTGGATCTATTCCTGTTCTCCCCAGCCTCCACAATTCCCCTATGGCGCCCGAAGCTTTCGGAAAGGGAGGGATAGATGTCAATAGCCAGCATTCTGCTCCCAGGTAGTCTGTAAAAATGCCTTTTAGGCACATGAAATGGCTTTTTCTTATGGGGCACGCCTTCCATGGAGTGCAATTCTATGTAAAGTTTTGCAGTCCCATTCCGAGAAAAGAATTCTTGCATTGACGCACAGCGCGATTTCATGTCCTCGAGCATGAGCATCGAGCCTGCGACCTCATTCACTGCATTTGTGGCAGCCCTAAATTTCGTCATAGTGTCGGAACCATGGACGTTGCCAGCTCCGGTTCCCTCCTTTCTTGCCACTCCCCTTGCCACATCCTCGTTGAGCCTCCAGTAATTTCCGAGCCTTTTCCGCAGCTTCCAGCCCCTTTCCTGGGTATTACCCAGGTCTATTGTCAAGACGTCGGCGCCCGCCTCAATAATTCGGCTTGCGAATTTAGACCTGAATTTCGCGACTCCATTCCTCTCATTGGAGTGCGCTATGGCGAGTGCAGCTTCATCAAGCCTTCCCACTGGCTGTTTTCCGCCTGGAAAAATCGGAACATCTGAAAACTTCGGCAAATTGCGCGAAGGTCCTTCTATTCTGCCGAAAAGCATACTAAGTTCGCTCATGAACAAGTTTGACACATAAAACAATATAAACTATAACTTCGCCTATGAGCGTATATGATGGAAAGGGGAGGGCCCTCACCTTTTTATCAGAACATCATTGCCGGGATCCCGAAGATATCGATTGCCTCTGCTTCGGGAAGCTGCACAGGGCCGTTCTCGGTTTGAAGGATTATGCTTGGGCCCAGTCTCCTGAACTTGGTCTCGATCTTCATGTTCCTCAGCCTGTCCACGACCTCCTTTATTTCCTCATAGGTCAGCTCGTCAATGTTTATTTTCATCCTGATCACCAAGTAAAGCTGCGCCTTTTCCGCTATATAAAGAGGGGCAGACGGAAGAATGCCGGTGGAAACGACACGAAAAACAACACTAGCTAATAAGCATTCTCAATCTTTTTATCGGCAGCCCCACAACAGTTTCCTTCTCGCCTTTCACCCTTGCCACAAGCTTCCGTCCCAAGCCTGAAACATCATAGCAGCCCGCGCGCCCTTTCCACTCCCCTGTTTTCAAGTAACCATCAATTGTTTTTGAGTCAAGCTTTTTCATCCGCACCGATGCTTTCACCGTGTAATTCACGCATTTCCCGCCAGAAAACAGGACTGCCACGCCAGTAACAACTGCGTGCGTTTTGCCAGAAAGCTCGCGAAGTATTCTTCCCGCAGCCTTTGCATCATCCGTCTTTCTGTATGTTCTCCTGCCCCTGTAAGCAATCGTATCCGCGCCAATCACGACCGCATTTTTCACCCTTCCAGCAACTGCCCTTGCCTTCATGAGCGCCAGCCTCACTGCGGCTGAGGGGAACTCTTCGCCAGGATGGATCCGCTCATCAATTTTCGCAGCCCTTGCGGAACACTTTCCCGCAATCCTTTCCATCAACCGTTTTCTTCTGGGCGAAGCGGACGCGAGCACGAT
Source organism: Microcaldota archaeon (assembly GCA_023248455.1). Classification (GTDB taxonomy): domain Archaea; phylum Micrarchaeota; class Micrarchaeia; order Anstonellales; family Anstonellaceae; genus UBA10161. The sequence goes on from JAHFEN010000023.1 coordinate 4,343, forward strand.
TTTCATGAGGGGATTCTGTTACACACCTTTAAATAGCGGGAATGCGGCAGGATTATCATGGCAGCAACGCCAACTGAGACCCATTCTTCCTGCTCCTGTTGCTAGCCGCGCGAAGTTGCCGCTCAACTTTGCTTCCTTATTGCCGCGTAATGTGAAATTTAAATGAAAAATAGGGGTGAATAGATGGAAAGGAGTTTGCTTTGCAGCCGGAAAATGCCAGCCTGATTCGGAAATGGCTTATTTTGAAAACGTCCTTCAGAAGATAGGCAACACGCCCCTCATTCGTCTCAGCAGGCTTTCCTTTGGCCTCAAGCCAGCAATCCTCGCCAAAGTGGAATCGTTCAACCCGGGCGGGAGCACAAAAGACAGGATAGGCATCCAGATGATACTCGATGCTGAGGAAAAGGGCCTCTTGAAGCCTGGCGGCACCATCGTGGAACCGACCTCGGGCAACACCGGCGTCGGCCTAGCCATGGTCGCCTCGCTTCGCAGCTACAGGGTCATATTCACCATGTCGGAAAAGATGAGCCGCGAAAAGGAGGCGCTTCTGCGCGCTTACGGTGCAGAAGTCATACGCACCCCCTCGTTCGTATCACACGACGACAAGCGAAGCTGCTACCACGTGGCGGAGAGGCTGGCAGCAGAAATACCAGGCGCCTTCTCGCCCAACCAGTATTACAATTCTGGCAATCCGCAGGCGCACTACCTTTACACTGGCCCGGAAATATGGAGGGACACAGGCGGGAAAATATCCCATCTTGTGGCAGGCATGGGCACAGGCGGCACCATAACCGGAATTGCCCGATACCTCAAGGAAAAGAACAGGGGGATAAGAATAATCGGCGCAGACCCAGAGGGATCGCTCTACACGCACGAGCACCGCAAGGCTGGCTGGATCCTGCGTCCCTACAAGACAGAGGGCATAGGCCAGGACTTCCTGCCAGGCATAATGGAACTCGGGCTGGTGGATGAAGTGGTCACTGTGAGCGACCGCGACGCATTCCTCACCGCCCGCAGGCTGGCGCGCGAGGAGGCGCTGCTGGTGGGCGGCTCTTCGGGCGCAGCGGTTTTCGCAGCCCTAAAAGCCGCGCAAAAGCTCAGCGAGGACGATGTGCTCGTAGTCGTGCTGCCCGACACAGGTCGGAACTATCTTTCCACGATTTTCAACGACGACTGGATGAAGGCAAACGGATTTTTGGAGGCGAAGAAATGAAATTTTCCACAAAGGCAGTTCACATAGGCGAAAAACCTGATTTTTCCGATGGCGCAAGCGGCGATGTAGTGGTGCCGCTGCACCTTTCCGCCACGTTCGCTCGCAGGGAAATAGGCAAGCCCACGGGCGGCTACGAGTACTCCCGCAGCGGCAACCCGACGCGCAACGCGCTTGAGAAAAAGCTCGCTGCACTTGAAGGGGCAGAGTACGGCCTGGCATTTGCCTCGGGCCTTGCAGCCGAAACCACGCTTCTTCTATCTCTTCTCAAGTCAGGCGACCACGTGGTGGCATCGGACGACATTTACGGCGGCACGCGCAGGCTTTTTGCCAGCATATTCGAAAAATTCGGCATTGGGTTCACTTACGCTGACACAACAGGTGCCGCAGCAGTGGTAAGAGCCTTCAGGAAAAACACCAGGCTTCTCTTCCTTGAAACGCCCACCAACCCCCTCCTCAAATTATCAGACATCCAAACACTCTCACAGCTTGCGCACGAGCGCAGCATAACCGTGGCAGTGGACAACACTTTTGCCAGCCCTTACCTCCAGCAGCCCATTTTGCTCGGGGCGGACATAGCGCTTCACAGCACCACCAAATACATCAACGGGCACTCAGACTCCGTAGGCGGCGCCATAATGCTTTCTGACTCGCAGCTCCACAAACAGCTCCGCTTCTTCCAGAACGCGGCAGGCGCCATACTCTCCCCTTTTGACAGCTTTCTCACGCTGCGCGGCATAAAGACGCTTGCAGTGCGCATGGAAAAGCACAGCTCAAACGCAATGGAAATCGCAGAATTCCTGTCATCCCATCAAAAGGTCAAGAGCACCATATACCCCGGCCTCCCATCCCACCCACAGCACGAACTCGCAAAAAGACAGATGATGGGTTTCGGAGGCATTATCTCGTTCGAAATACAAGGCGGCCTCCCTTCTGCGCGAAAATTCCTGTCAAGCTTGGAGCTTTTCCACCTGGCAGAAAGCCTTGGGGGCGTGGAATCTCTTGCCGAGCACCCGGCCAGCATGACGCACGCCTCGGTTCCCGCTTCCGCGCGCAAAAAACTGGGCATCACCGATTCGCTCATCCGCCTGTCAGTCGGCATAGAGGACGTACCGGACCTCATAGATGACCTTAACTCGGCTTTGAGTATTACTTATCCAAAATAGAGTTAGCTTTTTATATGTTATTTGACATAAAACAACAATAACAGGAGAGGTGGAACTATGAATGCAGCGTTGAAACAATCAACCATGGCCGTACAGCTTAAAGTGGGCACCTATCTGAATCCAGATAGGGTTCTTGACCGTTTCTCATCAGCCTTTTCCAAGAGAGCGCATGGCGAGGGCATAACGGTCTCAACCCATACAGGCAAGCCAAGTGACTTCACGCTGATAGTAGGAATGGCAAAGGGGAATAATCCTGAAGCAAGGGGGCTTGACGTCAAATATGCGCATAACCCGAAGGAAGCCTGGGCAATTTACAATAATGTTCTTGAAGTGCTCGGAAATAAAAAATCTTCTGCCATCGGTAACAGGAACGAGCCAGTTCGCCCGCTATACAACCGTGCAGGGATTAGTGAAGCCATTATTAATGTCATGTACGCTGCCCTCAATCCGTCAAACGGTGCAAATCATGGGGCTCCTGTTCCCAGACTCGATTCATTGAGCATGTGCCAGGTTAACGATGTCAACACTGCTCTTTCAGGATACGCTGACGGAAGTAATACATTTGAGGTTGCGATGAACGACCTTCAGGGCGTTGTAAGAAAGCACACCATCTGGTCTATGGGAACTTCACTCCCCTACCCATTCAACGAGGTGGAGCGGATGATGAGAAGCTTTGAAGCTTACAGCGATCTTTTCATGCCTGGCAAGCGGGGGGTAAGAGTTCGCCTGGGCTTTTCGACCAACGCTGCAGACATGGCAAACCTGAAGAACGACTCATACGTGGAATCGATTGCCATTGGGATTGTACAGGGCTTGAAGCAAGTATTGCAGCCTCAAGGCTGAAACTGATCTGAGCATTTTTGTTACACACATATAAATACGAGTACAAGCAGAAATGATGCTAGAGTGCTATTATGGAAAACCCTGCAACGCGCAACGGATCTTTCTCATTGTCTAGCATCATCGCTTACAACATCCTTATCCTGAACTAGATTTCCCTCCTGGGTGGCCTGGCAAGTGGCCCGGGAGGCCTGACAAAATTCCCAAGCGCAAGCCTTTTTGAGCTGCTGGTCTTGGTGAAGATTTGAGGGCATAGATGAAACACATAACAGCACCAATGCAATCATACGTCCGCAAGCCGGTTATGCAGATGGTATTGGAGCATCCCAACGCGGTTGACAGATGGAATGGCCTTCTGAATGTGATTGGCCATTCAGTTGATCGAAGCATGCAGCAATACACAAGCCGCAAGGGCGAGAGGAGCGTGGAGCTGTAAGGAGGTAATTGAAATGGGCGATGCACAAACAAGTTTAGCAATGATACAAAAAGGTGGACGATTCAAAAAAACTCCTCCAATGCAACTTCCTGCGTTTCCAGCACGATATAAAAACAGGGGCAACTGGCAGGACAGCCAGCAAGGATACAAAGAAGCTGCAGCGCAAACCATCCGTGCATATGCACGCGATGCAACAGCATCCAATCTCAAGGAAACATCTGAAAAAGTCATTAAATGGCTTTCCATGATGGCAAACGACGGGGCTTTTTCACCAAGTTTCAAA
>JAHFEN010000155.1 GCA_023248455.1 Microcaldota archaeon
AGTATGCCGTCCCCGAGGTTGTCGTTGTTCTTCAGCATCTGCACGACTGCAAGCATTTTCTGCCTGCCCATGCCTCTGATTTCCCCTGGCCCGGACATGGTTCATGAATCGGGCTAGAATATTATATACGTTCTCATGGCGCGCGGATTCCCTGTGTGGTTTTTAGTGGATTTGTAGATAGATTTAAATAAGCATTTGCGGATATATCAGCATGGCGCAGATAAATGTAGACCGCATCCGGAATGACGCGCGCGCGATGTTCGTTCAGGACGTAATGATAGGCGGCGCACTGCAGAAGCTCAGGCAATGGACGTTGGAGGCAAATCACCCTGGAAATCCGCTCTACCTCAACAACAGCGAGGGAAGGGGCAGGCTAAAGGAAATCCGGCGCCAGAGGCTCAACAAAGTTTCTTATTTTTACTCAAAAAAGCGCGCGCTTTACTCTCTTTCGAATACCATTGCCGAAACGGACAGAGAAGACAGGGAAACAATTAATACGGCATTTGATAGGATGAAAAAGCTCCACGAGGAGCTCCACACAGTGGACCTTGCTCAAGCGGCAACGGAAGAACGGATTAGCGAAAGCGGAGAGCCTTTTTTCAAGTTCGCGCTCAGGAATAAAATCGGACTTGTCCACATAGAAAAGATGGTATCATTTCTCGCCAATACCCTGCCATTTACAGATGAAATCCTGGTCAGTCAAAAAACCATAGACGAATCTGAAGTTATCTTGATCGGGCAAGGAAAGCCTTCCGAATCCATCGGGTCTTTCAAGAGCTCAATCCTACGGCTAGACAACAAGGAAACAATCTACGACGCCATGGAAATGAAGGTCATAGCTTCCCAGGTTACAGGGATAACCGCCACTGATGGTGATGTTTTCCAATATTCCCTTCAAGGCATTGACTATGAAATCGCGGTTCCTGCCCAACTCCAGAGAAAAACGGAGAAAGGAGTACTTCAGCTTGTCAGCAACATGTTCACGAGCGAAGGGTTGGATTTTGAGAAGTTCTGGAGAATCAATGGCAAAATGCTCTCGGAAGGCTATGAAACCGTCAGACCATCAGCGTATTTTGTCATCTACTCGGACAAGGTGGACTCAGAGCACCCCATCACTCAAGTTCGCCTGGAATATCCACAGGAGAAGATGTCCTACATAACGCTTCAAGATCAGACAATTCTATTCACTCTTTCCAACCAAAAGAGTTTCAGTATACTGTCAGATATAAGAGGGGAAAACCCATATCTGCTCAAATTCGAATAGCAAAATGGGGAACGCGCACAGCTACAGCGCACTAGTGCATGCGGTGTGTTCAGGTGCCATGAGCAAAGGTTTATAAAATAAATTTACACAATAAAACATATATGAAAACAATATTTGGAAATCGACCCAGCGCAAACGCTGCTCATCAAGCCAATGCAAATATTGCCAACGTGCCCCTTCCTCGAAGTCTATTCAAGTCCATAAGTATCCTTGACATCAATACCCAGCCCACGATTGTGGCTGATGAATGGGTTGCAGCAATCAAGAAAAATCCTGAAAAATTCCCGATTTTGAGCTTTTTCGTCTGGCTTAAGGAGAATGGGCAAGATTCGGAATATAGAAAAGCAAGTTACAAGATAACGGTCATCCCCATTATAGTGGCAGGAGGGGCAGTTGGGTTTGCTTCTTATTTCGCCTCGAAAAATCTCCCCATGGCAACAAATCCGATCAGCAGAAGGGACCTCCTGAAAACGGCTTTGGCTGGCACCGGGCTCATTGCTGCTGGAAGAAGCGCAGATACGCTGTCCACAATGAAATTCTCGAACGATTTTGGAGACTGCCTGCAAAGATTCCAGAATTTAGAGGAGTTCAAGCAACTGCCGCATGAGGTTCAGCAGCGAATCCTTCCGCCTGCCAACTCTCTTGAGGGGAATCCTTCGCAAATGGGGCGCATAAATGGGCTGTCAACTCCGGGCGGCGCTGCCAGGCGCATTGTTTCGGAGACTTTCGGGTTTGTCGCCATTTTGGGATTTTTTTCTGCTTTGCGGAAATTGGCCCAGGGAGGCTTGCAGGGGCTGGCCGGGAGAGATACTGAAAAACCCCCAATTGCGAGAAGAGCGTTTCTCTCTTATTCTGCTTTTATTTCCGCTACCTCACTAATCATAGCAGACTGGAATTTATCCGCGACCAGTTCTTATGACAATTCAGCGATGGCCAAAGAATTGGAGGAACTCCACAAGATCATGTCAGGATCCGCGCCACTACAATTATCTTGAACCGCTTTTCGGAGATCCAATCAAACCTTCTCAATTTTCTGCGAGAAGTCCTGTAGTATGTTCATGTAGTTTATGTAGGCGTCAAAGGGCGAGTCATAAGGCGAGAAGTAGTTGTGCACATCCTGGTCTGATAGCGACTTGGTGCACATGTAGTAGAAGTGGTCGGAATTCTGCAGCATCCTCCAGGTGCGGAGCAAATTCTTGTCCTTTGCCCCCTTTACCTGCCTTTCCATTGACTCAAGCATGGAAAATGCGTTCTGCTGCATCTCGTTCCCAAGCCAGGCCGAGGTGTCCCGTTCCATGTCCGCCCAGCTTGTCACCTGCTGCGCGTCAATGTCGTCCCGCGCTGGAATCCTTTCCACCAGCTCAGAGGGCGTAGCAAAGCGGAGGTTCGGGTTCCTGATCACTTCCCCTGGCAGGTGGCGGAGGAATTCGAATATGCCCGTGTCCACCCAGTGGTGCTCGCCGAATGTTTCGTA
>JAHFEN010000156.1 GCA_023248455.1 Microcaldota archaeon
ATCCATGATGAGGTGTGCGCCAGATTCATGCTTCTCGATGGGAATCTGCCTGAGTTTTGGGCTTAAAGGATTGATTCGCAGCGTGAGCGGCGGTTCACGCCCTATTTGCTCACCACAGCAGCAGGTAGTGCGAAATTCACCCGCCGATTTCACGCCGTTAAATTCATTCCGCCGTAAAATATCAGCTATAAAAACATGACTGCGGTAGCTTGTTCCCGTATGCGGCTTAAGTCCAGAAAATACATTGTCGTCCTGGGCTCACTGATGTCGGGCCTTGGGAAAGGGATACTGACCTCGTCCATTGCCAAGCTTCTCCAGTCCAAGGGCCTCAAAATCTCCCCCATGAAATTCGACGGGTACCTGAATGTCGATTGCGGCACCATGAACCCCTACCGGCACGGGGAAGTATTCGTGCTTGACGACGGGACCGAGTGCGACATGGACTTCGGCACATACGAGCGCTTCCTGAACATCGATCTTGCCGGGAAAAACAGCATAACCGGCGGGAAGCTTTTCAAGAGCATTATCGAGAAGGAGAGGAAGGGCGGTTTTTTGGGGCGGGACGTGCAGATAGTGCCGCACCTCACCGACGAAATCAAGGCCTGGGTGAAGAAGGTCGGCGAGGAGCAGGATTCGGACGTAGTGATTGTCGAGGTAGGGGGGACGGTAGGGGACCTGGAGAACGGCTACTTCCTGGAGGCTATGCGCCAGTTTGCAGCTGAGGAAAAAGTGCTCTTCATGCAGCTCACCTTCGTGCCCTCGCTTTCAGAGGGCGAGCTCAAGACCAAGCCCACCCAGCATGCGAACAAGCTCATCCAGTCCATGGGGATACACCCGCAGATAATAGTTTGCAGGCAGGACGAGCCCTTGACCCGCGAAGCGCGCGAGAAGATTTCAATGTTCTGCAACGTTCCTGTGGCAAACGTTTTCGACGACCCGCTCATCGAGACCATTTACGAGCTTCCGATGATCCTGGACAGGCAGAAGATGACCGGGCTTCTTCTTTCAGAGCTTGGAGTTGAGGAGAAGGACGAGGACCTCAAGGAATGGCGGGCGCTTGTTGAGAAAATAAAGAACCCGAAGAAGGAGATAACAGTTGCGATCACCGGAAAATACACCGCCGTGAAGGACGCTTACGTGAGCATAAAGGAGGCGCTAGTGCACGGCGGGGCGTACAACGGCGCGAAAGTGAGGATAAAATGGGTGGAGACCTCGGAAATTGACGATGGCAAGGCAACCGCCAAAGAGCTGCTTTCTGGCTGCGACGGGATAATCGTGCCAGGCGGCTACGGAAGCAGGGGAACCGAGGGGAAAATCGCCTGCATAAAGTACGCAAGGGAGAACAGGCTGCCATTCCTTGGCCTGTGCTATGGCCTGCAGATGGCTGTAGTTGAGTGGGCAAGGCACAAAACAGGAATGGAGGGCGCCAACAGCACTGAGATAAACCCCGACACGAAATTCCCAGTAATTGACTACCTTCCAGAGCAGAGAGGGGTGAAGGACAAGGGGGCAAACCAGCGGCTCGGAGCATGGGAATGCCGCCTAAAAAAAGGCACTAATGCATACGGAGCATATGGGAAAGAGAATATTTCCGAGAGGCACAGGCACCGCTACGAAGTTAACAATGATTTCATTGGCAAGCTTGAGGAAAGCGGCCTGGTGGTTTCAGGGAAATCCCCGGATGGGAACATTGTCGAACTCATTGAATGGCCCGATGGCTGGGGGGTGGGAACGCAGGCCCACCCTGAGCTCAAGTCAAGATTGGAGCGGCCTGCCCCGCTTTTCGTGGCTTTTGTAAAGGCGTGCATTGAAGGAAAGAAGTGACTGACTAATTGCTGAATGTTATGCTTGAGTTTTCCCAGTTGAGAGGGAAGGGCGCGGAAACGAGCTTGGCGCTGGCATTCCCATAGTCAGCGTAAAGGAGAATCCGCTTGTCGGAATCAATGTAGTACCTGGCAGGCTGGGAGATGCCAGAATCCACCATTATTTCGTACGCTTTCCTTCCAGCGACTTCCCTTAAGCCGTTTGATTTGAAGGAAATTGGCATTTTTATTTCTGACGTGCCTGTGGAAAATGTTGTCTGCACAACCCAGGAAAACCGGTCCGATAGAGCGAGCATCCAGGGCGAAAATAGCAGGAGGGACTGGTTGCCCAGGGAAAAGTTGAGCTGGTATGGGTCGCCTTCGAGGTTGCCGCTTGCCGTGAGGCAGACCTGATTCTGCTGCCCATGCGAGCTTGATTCCCTGACCAGGCTGCCCTTGCAAGAGGATGGGGAAAGCACATCATACTGCAGGCTGTCGCTTGAGCCTGCTGCAGAAACCGAATATGCATAGTGCTCTCCTGGGCGCAGCGACAGCTGTGCATTCTTGGAAATCGGGTTTTCGGTGAGAATGGCATGCAGCTGCTTCGAAGGGGAGGTGACATATACCCCTGCCACGAAAAGAAAGTAGATGAATACCGATATGAGCAGTATCGATGAGGTTTCCTTGTCAAGGAAAGGAAGCTTGGGAAGCCTTCCATAGAGGCGCTCAAGCGCGCTCCAGCCTGAAACAAGCGGACTTCTGACACCGGGGAATGCTGCCTGATTTTTTGTGGGCGAATTCTCGTTTCTCGTTTTCATTGCAAAATCCGCCTTTTTTATTTCTGCAGCCTTGTTTTTCGTTTTCATTGCAACACCAAAAAGAAAACATCAGGTACTTTGAGGTTTCGTGCCCTTTTCCTTGAGCTTTTCCTCT
>JAHFEN010000157.1:0-403 GCA_023248455.1 Microcaldota archaeon
CATGCAGTATCAAGTCACCCAGCACGAAGGGACCGAGCCTCCGTTCAACAATGAGTACTGGGACAACCACCAGGAAGGGATTTACGTGGATATCGTATCCGGAGAGCCGCTGTTTTCATCCAGGGACAAATATGACTCCGGCACAGGCTGGCCATCATTCACCAAACCGGTGAATAATTCCAGCATCAAAACTATTACCGATTATTCTTTTGGCATGACGCGCACCGAAGTCAGAAGCAGCCTTGCAGATTCGCACCTAGGTCATCTATTCAATGACGGACCTGCACCATCCTACCTCCGCTATTGCATGAATTCTGCTGCCATGCGGTTCATCCCTAAAGACCAGATGGCGACACTGGGCTACGGAGTCTATCTGAATCTGTTCAACGGTTCGTAAGATAGT
>JAHFEN010000157.1:413-2725 GCA_023248455.1 Microcaldota archaeon
GCACTCTTTCAACTTCATCCATGTACTGAACTTCCGGCGCACCGACACCATATTTGATCATGGCATCCTTGAAGAAATGAGACTGGCCGAACTTGACGGCATTTTCCATGCTGTCCCATTTTAATAGCACGGTAACGGTATTCGGGTCAGAATTGTCCCTGAAAAGCTGGCCTCCCAGCGATCCGCCATTTTTTCTTATTGATGCGCGCCCTTCGAAAATAGGCTTCCATGTGCTGTAATCCTTCACGGTCATTCTTACTTGCATGTATGCCATTCAAAACACCTCTTTCTGCAGTGTTGTCCATTACCATATAACCTTGCTTACTTGAATAGAAGTAAATGTAGGAGTATTTGGAGAAGGTTGGCCGTAAAAAGCCTGCCTTGACCGCGCCCTAACCCGTTCTTGTGGCAGTGAAGTCGCCAGAATACCAGTTGAGCTGCTGCAAGCCGTTGCCCGTGCATCTTGGGTCAGGGCTGCGGCATGTTTTCATAGTGCCGGTTATGCTGTTTCCAGCCACCGTGCCCGTGAAATCAATTGTGCCTACAGTAAATGTTATGCTCGGTGCGCTGAAACTCCCTGTTACTGCAGCGGTTTGAGGGCTTGTTAGATCTACAGACCAAATTCCGCAGTTGGATGTTTTTGCCATCGTGCCAATAGCAATCCCGCCCACCACATTCCCGTTTTGCGTGAGGTTCAGCTGCATTTTTTGATCCATGCTGCAGCCTGCAGGGAATGAGCCCTCGGGCCCGTTCATAAGCGAGTGGGTGATCAGCTCCCATACACCAACAGCGCCCGTATCTTCGCTTATTATCACCGTTGTATTCTCACAGCCATAGTCGCCGCCAATGTCCTTGGCACACACCTCAAACGTCCTCTTGCCTGCTGCCGATGGTATGCCCGACAGCAATCCATTCAGGTGGAGAGTGAGCCCGAACGGTTGGAAGCCGCCCATTGTTCCGAGGAAGAAAGTATAGGGGCCTTTGCCACCTCGTGGGTTGGTCGTCTGCACCAGCCCGCCGCACATCGCATTCGTACCGACGGGCTTTGGAACACAGTACGAATACTCGAAATACTTTCCCACTTTAGCCTGCAGCGGCTCGTTAGGACCGATAAGAATGACTTTGTCCCGTATTGCTCCTCCTCCCTGGATCTGGTTGTTGCCGCCGTTGTTTCCTCTCTGTTGGTTAGACGCGCAGCCAAAAAGCAGAAGCATGACTAACGCGAGCACTGCAAGAAGACCTTTCATCAGGACCACCAAATGAGGTTACGATAAAAACCCGTAAAAACTCTGCCTTGTTCGCCGTTCGATGGGAGAGTGGGTGGAGACGGACGAGTTTGAGACTTAATGCCTTCTGTTTTTTTCATTATCAAGATCCAGAGAAACCCTACCCTTTTCGGTAAGGAGTGAATGGGCGCAATCCAAGTATGAAATAGGTAGCCGCTACCCCTGCAACTATCCCTACATTCCAACACAATCTTGCGATAAAGGATATGCTATTCGATTGTATTAAAGCATCTATTACAAAATCCATCACTACAACCGCAATTATGATAAATAGAACTAACTTGAATCTCAATCGCCATATGTTTCTTTTATCCATACGTTTCATCTCTCGAATATCCACTCCTTTAGGGGTAGGTTCTTTATTTGCCTCAAAGCCTGTAAAAAGACCTGCCTTGATTTGCAGGACTTTTTTCCAAACCCTTGCCTGAATGCCCTTGTCCAGCCTGGAAAAGCGCGCATCCCACTCATCTTCAAAGGCAGGTTCGAACATTTACGCATCCTTCAGGTATTTTTTCAGTTCAGGGTGCCTTTTCAGGAATTCCTCCTCGCTGATGACTTTCCTCTTCCCTGCGGCTATTTCTGCATCTATATGGTCTATCTTTTTCTTGAGCGCAGCCATCTCCACCTGCTTGCTGATGGGTTTTATGCCAAAGTGCTCGTTGTAGTGGAGTATCATTATGCGGATGGCCTCGCTCTTGTTGCTGGCTATGCCCATGCGCACCACTTCATTGAGCACGCCTTCAGTAAACCCTTCCAGCCTGAGGTTCATCATCATCCAAATCACCAAACTATATATAAAACATATATTTTATATACTTTTTGAATACATTTGCCTGTTTTCCAATAGCGCCAAGAATTCCGTTTTCCACCTTAAAAACCTGCGTTGACCTCGCTGCCGGTGGAATTTTACGCCTTTTTCCCGCCCTTTGCCGCCTTCCGAAGCTTTGCGATGTCGAACTTCTTCATCTTCAAAAATGCCTGCGTTATCCTTGCGAGCTTGCCCTTGTCTTTCGTGCCCATCAATTC
>JAHFEN010000158.1 GCA_023248455.1 Microcaldota archaeon
TTCCGGCAAGGCTCTCGCCGCCCTTCCGCAGCCCAGAAGAGTTCGAGCCTGAAATCACTATCTTTGGTTTTGAGGTGTCGTAGAGCAGCTTCAGCTTCGAGCGCCAGTCTGCCACCTTCTGTATTTCATCGAACAGAAGAAGGCTGCCTTTGCCAGCCCTTTTTCCAGCAAGCCGCTCATATGCTTTTATCACGCCCCAGAAGTCCTCGTATCCCTCGTCGAATGAAAAATAGAAGATGTCCTGGGGCGCTGTGCCCTGCGCAATCGCCTGGTTGACAAGCTGCTTGAGCATCACCGACTTTCCGACCCTGCGCATGCCGTAGACCGCGGTTATGATGCCAGTATCCATCGACTTTTTCACTTCCCTGAAGAGGAATCTCTTTTTTTCGTAGGGATAGGAATATCCCGGCTCCCAGTGCGGATTCTGCCTTTCAAGCTCCATGGAAGTATTTTGGGTGAAAACATTTATAGTTCTTTGGAAAGTTTGACCTTCTTAATAGCCATATTTTCCAGATTTATGGCATTCTCAATAGCCATGTTTTCCACAGTCAGGAGTATCACTAAAGCCCCCTAGCAGCAGCCGCAACATAGATCAATTCGTCAGCCAAGTCCTCGGAGGAGTAGTTGGGGCCGAATATGCGGAAGAGAAGCTCGCCTGAGCGCTTGTTGAGGAATGCGGCAGTGTAGGCTGCTTGAATGGACGAGTCGGTACGCGAGTAGAGTGCGCATGCAAGGCCAGCGAGAACATCGCCTGTTCCCCCCTTTGTCATGCCTGCGTTGCCCCCTGTTATGTGAACGAGCTTGCCCTGCGAGGCAAGAATGTCTGTTTTGCCCTTGAGGAGAATGGTGCAGCTGTATTTCTTCGACATGGCTGCTGCGCTCTTCACGCTTGCAGGAACGCCAAAGCATGCACGAAACTCAAGAATATGGGGCGTCAGGATAACTTTCGGATGAAGCTGCTCCTTTTTCACCACGCGAAGCGCAGCGGCGTCTATCACGCACTTCTTTTTCATTTTCAGAACAGAAGAAACGAGCGAGCGCGTCCTTTCGTCCACGTCCATCCCGTTCCCGACAAGTATGCAGTCTGCCTTTTGCATGAATTCCTTTCTTTTGGATCCGGGTATGCAGATTGCGTTGGGAGTGGTCCTTTTCATCTGCTTTATTGCGCTGTTGTTCTCTCCTGTTGAGGAAAAGTAAACAAGGTCGCAGAAGCGAACTGCTGCCAAAGCTGCGAGAATGGGCGCGCCGTGGTAGGTTTTGCTGCCCCCTATTATGAGAATCACGCCATTCTGCCCCTTGTGGCTTTCCGGGCGGGGATTGGGCAGGAAAAGGTGCGGGTACGCCATATACTTAGGGCTGCAAAAACTAGATTCAAAAGCTTTTCCGCCAAATTACATATATGGGGAGGGCTGCGAAGAAATATAACAGAGAGAACGAAGGCTCCTCCAGTGAATTTGCTGCTTCTTCATACGACAAGCGAGAATTTTGCGGTGTATTTGGAATCTACTCGTTTGACGGAAAGGGCGTGGCGCACGATATCTACATGGGAATGATGAACCTGCAGCACAGGGGGCAGGATTCTGCAGGCGCTGCCACTTCGGACGGGAAGGCTATAGCGCTGGTGCGCGAGCTTGGCTTGGTGGCAGAGGTTCTGAGTCCAAAAAACCTCGAGAGGCTCCCTGGCCACGCAGGCATTGGGCACGTCAGGTACCCCACAATAGGCGCAGGCGGGGTTGAGGATGCGCAGCCTTTCCAATTTGAGGCGGATGGCAGGTCATTCGCGCTTGCGCACAACGGGAACATTTCCAATTACGGGAGGGTAAGGAAGGCAATGGAGCAGAGCGGCATGAAATTCTGCTCCAGCTGCGACGCCGAGCTTCTGCTTCTTGCGTTTGTGGAGGAATACAAGAGGAAGCCAGACCTGTTCGAGGCTGCTGCAGGGATGATGAAAAAGGTCGACGGCGCCTATTCGGTTGTGCTCATTTCAGACGACGGCACGCTCATGGCATTCCGCGACCCGCACGCCATCAGACCCATGTGCTGGGGCAGGACTGAGAACAGGATTGTGTTTGCCTCTGAGTCGGTGGCGCTTGACATCATCAACTGCAAGCTGCAGGGCGACCTTGCGCCAGGTGAAGTCGTGGTGATAAGCAAGGAAGGGGCGAAAAGGAAAGTGGTGGCAGGGGACGCGCCGCGCCACTGCATGTTCGAGTATGTCTATTTCTCGCGGCCTGACTCCAAGGTGGACGGCAAGTGGGTGTACGAAGTGCGCCACAATTTGGGGAGGATGCTCGCAAAGGCTGCGCCCGTGAAAGCTGACGTGGTAATCGCAGTGCCAGACACGGCGCGAAGCGCGGTGGAGGGCTATTCTGTGGAAAGCGGAATACCCGTGGCAGAGGGGCTGATAAAGAACCGCTACATCGGAAGGACGTTCATCATGCCGTCGCAGAAAAAGCGCGAGGATGCGGTGCGGATAAAGCTCAATGCGGTGCGGCACATCATCGAGGGCAAGCGCGTGGTGCTGATTGACGACTCCATTGTCAGGGGCACAACCTCGGGCCCGATCGTGAAGCTGGTGCGCGAGGCAGGGGCAAAGGAAATACACGTCAGGATAACCTGCCCGCCCATCATAGGCCCGTGCTTCTACGGAATCGACCTCCCTAATTACACCCAGCTCATCGCAGCCCAGAAAAGCGTGGAGGAGATCCGAAAGTTCGT
>JAHFEN010000159.1:0-403 GCA_023248455.1 Microcaldota archaeon
TATTCAAAGTAGTAAGATAATAAAATAAATTATAGTTATTAATAGTGTTAAATAGTGCATCAGACCGTCCGTCTATCGTCATCACCTTATTTCTAAGGCTCCGAGATCACATCCGTCATCATCTGCGGGAAAAATTGGAATTGTGATTCTTATTAATCATGCT
The DNA here is from genome assembly GCA_023248455.1 of Microcaldota archaeon. GTDB lineage: Archaea > Micrarchaeota > Micrarchaeia > Anstonellales > Anstonellaceae > UBA10161. The sequence continues at coordinate 164 of JAHFEN010000159.1, forward strand.
GCCCAGCCGCTTACAGCATGAATGTCACTATTGCGTAAGTAGCGCAGAAGAGCAGGAAGATCAGGAGCCATGCGGCGGAGTTCCAGGCCTTGAGGTCCTTGCCGTCCAGGCCGTTGAACGGGAACACTTCCGCAACAGCCCAAAGCGCGGATGTCGCGGAAATCACCTGGAAGTATTTCGTGGGATGGAAAAGGTTGAGCGCTGCAAACGCGACCATCGTAACATAGCTCACAATCGGCC
>JAHFEN010000159.1:413-2706 GCA_023248455.1 Microcaldota archaeon
CTCAAGCAAAAAGCCCTGCACTGCGAACGCATTGCCAAGATAGGAGGAAAGGAGGGTAAGGGCAGAGCCTGCCGGCCAGAAACGGTATTCCACTTTTACCCTGAAGAAATGCGCCGCCAGCCTGTGCGCAACCTCGTGCAATATTCCGGCAAGAGCGCATATTCCTGTGTTGATCGCGACCCAGTAAAAAAAGCCGCCTGAAGGCCCGAGGTACTGCCAGCTGATGGAAACGCCCAGCACAACCGATGCGGCAATCAGCGCGAATGCCTCGCCAATCCCTATCCCTGCAATTTTCCATGCGTGCTCCCCGACCTTCTTGCCCTTCCTGCCTATGTGAAGCGCCTTGAATGCAAAGATTGTCTGCGCAACAGATATGAGCGCGAGAAGCACGATGGATATGCCTGTTGCGGCAGGCGGCACGAGTTCGGGCGGAAGGAATGCGCTCAAAGGGGAATATTTCACGCTTGCGCGCTGGAAGTTTTCCGCTGATTTCAAATGCGAGGCAGATACAACAAGCACGCTTCCCTGCTTGCCGCTTTCCACCTGGATCCAGCTGTAAAATTCCTGCTTTTTTGTGAAAGTGCCTTTATCTGAAAAGTGCTTGGTGACTGCATTTGCGCCCTCGCCGCCAATGAGAAGCACCACCGAGTATTTCCCGCTTTCCGCAGCCTGCACTGCGGCTGGCGTGTCGCTCATCCTTGTTGCGTTCCCAAGCTGCGGCAGAGCTATGCGCGCCTCATCCGCAACCAGCCTGTCTGCAAGGTCGCTTCCGGTTCCCTCCACCATCAGCATCTTCGAAGTATCCTGCACGTCCGCAGCGCTAAGCCCGAGCGCTGACAGGTCTATCCTCATTTCCAGAACCCCTGACAGCGCGTCCCGGGATGCGCCTGTGGAGTTCAGCTCAAGGGAAAGCGGGCTTGTGCCTGCACCGGCAGCGGAATGAATGCCAGGCTGGGCAATCAGCAGCACAAGCAAGAGCACAAGGCCAATATTAATCCTGAATTGCCCCACGGCATGCAGTGGAAGTAGCATTTTTAATAAGCGTTTCCTCCCAATTCCGTTCATGGCATCAGGGCTTGACTTCTCGCTCGGAATCTCCTGGCAGTTCGGCGCGCTTGCAGTTTTATCCATGCTCCTGCTCCCGTTTTTCCGTGGAAGGTATGCATTCATGGCTGCGGCTTTCGGCTACTCTCTCGTTGACATGGTGCCAGCGCTGCTTTCAGGCGTTTCGCCAACCATCATCCTTTTTTCGCTTTTTGATGCCAAGTCAACTTCCACGGTCGGCCTCTGGACGCTTTTCGGCGCGATCAGCTGGGGGGTTGTCGGCCTGCTCTTCACGCTGCAAAAACCGAACGGCTCGCCTCTTACTTTCGCAAAGCTCGGCATAGCAGGCACGCTAATATTCGATGCAATCACTGGCCCCGTCCTCTCACCTTTGGTCTGGGGAATGCCTTTCTGGGACGCGCTTGTGGGCCAGGTTCCTTTCACAGCAAAGCATTTGATTGGAATTGCGGCAGTATCGCTCATGCTAGCGCCCCTTCTCTTCCCCTCAGTGAACAAGGCGCTTGCGAAAAAAGACTGGGTGTTCCTTAAGCCGGCAGCCTCGCTTTCCTGATTGCCGCAACACCGGTGAGGATATTCAATGGAGCTTCTCATCAAAAAACAGGCATTGCTTTCTGCGCTTGCTGGGGCAAAATCAGCCTATCCTAGCGAATTCATATGCTTGCTCACAGGAAGGAAGGAGAAAGGCAATATACTGATAGAGGACACGCTCATACCGCCGGGTATCATGGTTTCAGAAACAATGTCCTCGTTTTCCGAATGGATGCTGCCAGTGATAATCGGCATGATCGGAACCTTCCACTCGCACCCCAACGGCTATTCCCACCCCTCTGCAGCAGACCTCAGGCTTTTTTCGAAGAAAGGAGGGGTGCATTTCATAGCAGGCTATCCTTACTGGGAAACAAACGTGGAGGCATACATTGGGGGCGGAAAAAGAGTGGGATTCCGGGTACTGGGGGAATAAATGCCGTACCGTAAAGTTATGGCATGCGATATCCTGGCTTTGATGCACGAGCCTGGGGATTGAAAGTTGCAGCCAGACTTGGCGTAAGCTCTAAAAGGCTTGCCTTCACCATCTTTTGCGAGGTGTTGTGGTGTCCGAGGTAAGAAGAATCGCTTCAAAGGTTTTTGCCTATGGCATTCTTGCCGTGGCTATTGTAGCAATATGCGCGACACTTGTTGCTGCCGTGATATCTCCTGAGCTGATAGGCACATTTACCAACGTCATTTA
>JAHFEN010000024.1 GCA_023248455.1 Microcaldota archaeon
GGTTTACGAGCGCGAGCTGGAGAGGACAGGCCACAAGCCGGCATGGTTCCCTGCGCTCATACCTGAAAGCAACTTCCACAAGGAGAGCCAGCACGTGCAGGGATTCATTCCGCAGGTTTTCTGGGTTGAGACGGCTGGGGACAACCGGCTTGAGGAGCGCCTGGCAATGCGGCCGACTTCCGAAACTGCAATGTACCAGATGTATTCGCTCTGGATTCAGGGCAAGGCGGACCTTCCCCTCAAGATTTACCATCCCTCGCAGGTCTGGAGATATGAGACAAAGGCAACGCGCCCATTCATCAGGAGCAGGGAATTCTACTGGATAGAGTCGCACGACGCATTTGCCAGCAGGAAGGAGGCAGAGGCTCAGGTCAAAGAAGACATGGAAATGGGCCAGAACGTGATATTCGGCGAATTTGGCGTGCCTTTCATGTTCTTCGAGCGGCCGCAGTGGGACAAGTTCCCGGGCGCGCTTTTCACCTATGTCGCGGACTGCATGAGGCCAGACGGCAGGGTGCTGCAGCTCCCATCCACGCATTTGCTCGGGCAGAATTTCGCAAAAGCATTTGACGTGAAATTCCTCAACGATAAGGGGCAGTCCGAGTACTGCTGGCAGACCTGCTACGGCCCTGCGATTTCAAGGATTTATGCCTCGGTGATTTCCACGCACGGCGATGACAACGGGCTGGTGCTGCCATATGATCTTGCCCCCCTGCAGGCAATAGTCGTCCCGATTATGAAAAAGGGGAGCGAGGACAAAGTGACTGCGAAGGCAGCCGAGGTTGTGACGGCGCTTGTTTCCTCGGGCATACGCGCTGAGGCTGACTTCACTGAAAGCACCCCTGGCTTCAAGTACAACCAGTGGGAGATGAAGGGCGTGCCATTCCGCGTGGAGATGGGGGCAAGGGAGGCGGAATCAGGAAAGCTCACTGTTGCAAGAAGGGACAACAAGACAAAGCACACCGTTCCGGAGGGGGAGCTTGCCTCGTGGCTGAAGAAAGAGGGGGAGGCAATGCTTTCCGACATGAAGAAAAAGGCGCTAGCCGAATTCGAATCCAGGTTATCGAAGGCAGCCACGATGAAGGAGCTTGAGGCAGAACTTGAGAGGGGCAAAATGGTTGCAGTCCCGTTCTGCTCAATGGAAATGGCAGGCAAGACTTGCGCAGAAGAGCTGAAGAACAAGGCTTCGGGCGATGTGCGCGGCACGCTTTTCGGCAAGGATGAGCGGCCGGACGGTAGCTGCGTTGTGTGCGGAAAGAAGGCGAATGCTTTAGTATATGTTGCCAGGCAATATTGAACTGATTCTGGATTAGATGGCTAGCCCCGTCGTCTAGCGGCCAAGGACACCGGGCTTTGAACCCGGTAACGGCGGTTCAAATCCGCTCGGGGCTACTTTGATTTTGAGGCTGAACACTCGCGGCTTTTCTCTTGCTGAAAATGAAAAAGCCCGCAACCTGGAGGATAACGGTGGCAATCCCAAGAAGAACGAGCGCGACTTCAGCAATGTTTAGAGGGACTGATGCGCTGCCACGTGAGTAAAGCCCGTTTGACTTCAGGATGAAGTGCGCGAATATGAGAATAAAGGCAATGTAGACGAACCTGTGAAGCGTTTTCCATTTGGCAAGCCCCAATTTTGCCACCGCCCAGTCAGTGGAGGTGAGCGCCATGGCAAGAAGGATAACATAGGCGGGGATAGCGATGGCAAGAGGAAGCATGGAAATCACATTGCCGATATTCCAGTTGAAGTAAAGCGAGAGCACAAGGCTAGAATGAAGGGCTGCGAATACGAATGCCGCGACCCCCACAGCCCTGCGGGGCTCTATCAGTTGCGCGAATATCGGGCCGCGCAGGACTGCAAGAGGTCCTATCATGAGCGAAACGCAAAGAAGGAAGAATGCCGACAGCGCAAGAAAGCGGACTATGGCAACCGATGATGCATTGTCAGATAGCGCCTGATAAGCCCCGATAAGGGCTACCCCTGCCAGAATCAGGAGGAAAAGGAAGCTTGATTTCTGCATGCAAACACCGGTTGGTTGATACCCGATAGGCTCTTATAACTTTTTGCCCTGCCAATAGAATTTCAGTACTCGCGGATAATGCTGCAGTCGGGGGAGACTTCAACAAAATGGCTTGCTTGCCCTCCCCTGAACGCATGGCACTGGTTTTCAGGCAGGTTGTCAGCAGCGGCGCGGGGCTGGTGAACCACATCGCATACCCAGCCAGGCGCTTGCGGAATTGGGTCAAGAAGGCAGGGACCACTTAAGAGTTTCTGCTTTTGTTCAATTGCCCTCTGGCACGCAGACACACAAAGGCTGGCTGGATCTTTGGAAGACGCCGCCTGCCCTGCCGGCTGCTGCAAATACGCGCAACCGAAAAGAAGAAGGCACGCAAGCGCGCAAAATGCAGCAAGCAGGCGCATGGCCATCTACCCGGCAGCTTCCCCTTTCTCAAGTTTCCTCTTGATTGTCTTGAGCATAACAAACGAGTCCCTCTCCATTTCCTCGAGGCGGAAGGAAATCATCTTTGCCTGGTTTTCAAGTCGCGGGATCATCACGAATTCAAGCGAGTTCACGCGCCTTTTCGTCTTTTCTATTTCCAGGATGAGCCTGCGGATGGCGTTCTCGGTCTGCGACAGCTTGAATACAAGATCGGTTGCCTTTTGGAATGCTTCCGCAACTTCGTCTACTTTTGCAGAGGTGCCTATCACCGAATAGCCGCGGGAGAGCAGGGGCTTTTCCACCTGAGACGCCTCAAGCGAGGGGATTTTCACGCCCATTATGTTCCGGACGTCCACTTTCACTCCTGGCGCGCGCTTGACTGAAAGCGCTGCAGCCTCTATTTCCTGCATGCCGTGGTATGCCTGTGCCACTGCAAGCGCGGTGTATGCCTTCTTCATCTGTGCGTTCAGCTCGGAACGGAGGTCCTGCGCCTTGCCAAGTATCTTGAAGAACTCCATTATGAGCGCGTCGCGCTTCTGCTTTAGGAGCTTGTGGCCTTTGCGGGCGAGCTTCACCCTGGTTTTGGCGCGCAGGAGCTCCATCCTTGTCGGGTTCGGGTTTTCTGCCATGAAACTCACTGGTTCCTGCGGAATTTCTTCACAAGGTGAAGCACATTGCCCGATGTCATGCTTGCACCCCTTGGGTCATCCGCTTCACCTTGTGACCGTATTTCTCGATGAACTCCTTTTTCACGCGCTTGAGCTCGCTCTCAGGAAGCATGCCCATGAGCTCCCAGCCAAGGTCCAGCGTCTGCTCGATTGTCCTGTCCTCGTGGTTGCTCTGCCTGATGAAGCGTTCCTCAAATACGTCAGCGAATTTCAGGTAAATCTTGTCCGTTGCCGAAAGCGCCTCCTCCCCTACGACTGCGGCAAGCGAGCGCAGGTCCCTGCCTGTTGCGTATGCAGCGTAGAGCTGGTCTGCCACCCCCCTGTGGTCTTCGCGCGTCCTGTCCTTGCCTATCCCCAAATTCATGAGGCGCGAAAGGCAGGGAAGAACGTCAACCGGCGGGTAGATGTTTTTCCTATGCAGGTCGCGGCCGAGCACTATTTGCCCCTCTGTTATGTAGCCCGTGAGGTCGGCAATGGGGTGCGTGATGTCGTCCCCGGGCATGGTGAGTATGGAAAATTGCGTCACTGTGCCCTCCTTGCCCTTGATGCGCCCGGCTCGCTCATATATTGTCGAAAGGTCGGTGTACATGTAGCCAGGGTAGCCGCGCCTTCCTGGCACCTCTTCGCGCGCAGAAGCGATTTCACGCAGAGCTTCGCAGTAGTTTGTCATGTCCGTGATTATGACCAGCACGTGCATGTTTTTCTCATACGCCAGGTACTCGGCAGTGGTGAGCGCAAGGCGGGGAGTGATGATGCGCTCCACCGAGGGGTCGTCCGCAAGGTTCAGGAAGAGAACCGCCCTCTCAAGCGCGCCTGTCTTCTCAAAGTCTCGCATAAAAAAGAGCGCCTCCTCGTTTGTTATGCCAATTGCCGCGAATACCACGGCAAACTGCTCGCCTTTCGAGGAAGAGGATACCACTTTTGCCTGGCGGGCTATCTGCACTGCCAGCTGGTTGTGCGGCAACCCTGAGCCCGAGAAAATTGGCAGTTTCTGCCCGCGCACGAGCGTGTTCATGCCGTCTATCGTTGAAATGCCGGTCTGGATGAAGTCGCGGGGCTCTGCGCGCGCGTAGGGGTTGATGGGCGCGCCGTTGATGTCCAGCCTTTTTTCTGGTATGATTGCAGGCCCCTTGTCGCGCGGCTCGCCAAGGCCGTTGAACACTCTGCCAAGCATTTCAATGGAAACGCCGAGGTGCATGGTTTCCCCGAGGAACTTCACGCGCGTGTCTGACACGTTCAGGCCTGCTGTGGTGCCGAACACCTGTATGATTGCCAATCCTCGGGAAGTGTCGAGCACCTGCCCCTTTTTCCTCTCGCCAGAGGGGAGGGTGATCTCCACTATCTCGCCATAGGAAATGTCAAAAACCCCTTCCACGAATACCAGGGGCCCTGCGATTTGCGTGACTGTTTTGTATTCCTTCATAATATCACCACTTATCCGTATTCGTCAAACGTTCACTTTTTGTCCTGCATCCGTTCCTTCGTTCGTATCACCTTGAGCGATGATTTTTACTTCTTGCCAAGCGAGTCAAAGGCGCGGTCGATTTCCGATCCGATGAACTCTATCTCCTTTATCCTGTCCTCGGGAATTTCCTTTGCGCGCGCAATCCTCTCGCGTATGGGCAGCTCCAGTATCCTCTTGAGCTGTATCCCCAGGTCGACCGCGGACTGCGCGCGGTGGTGGAACTTCATTATGTTCTTGATGAGCAGGTACTGCTTTTTCATGGAGGAATAGGTGTCAACCTCGTGGTATGCCGACTGCTGCAGAAGGTCCTCGCGTATCATCTTGGTGGAAAGAAGCACTGCCTGCTCCTTTTCCGGAAGCGCGTCGGGCCCCACGAGCTGAACGATTTCCTGCAGCTCGGACTCCTTTTGCAGGAGCGCCATTGCCTCCTTCCTCAAATCCACCCAGTCGGATGATATGTTATTCACATAGTAGCTCTCAAGGGAATCGGTGTAAAGCGAGTAGCTCCGGAGCCAGTTGAAAGCTGGGAAGTGCCGCCTTTGCGCAAGCGAGGCGTCAAGAGCAAGGAACACTTTTGTCACGCGCAGGGTGTTCTGCGAGACAGGCTCGTTGATGTCCCCTCCCGGGGGCGAGACTGCGCCTATGATCGTAACAGAACCTGTGCGGGTGGTGTCCGAGCCCAGGCATTGCACCCTTCCTGCCCGCTCATAGAACTCCGCCAGCCTCCTTCCTAAGTAAGCCGGATAGCCCTCCTCGCCAGGCATCTCCTCCAGCCTGCCGCCGATTTCACGCATTGCCTCTGCCCAGCGCGAGGTGGAGTCTGCCATGAGCGCGACATCGTAGCCCATGTCCCTGTAATACTCGGCTATGGTGGCTGCAGTGTAAATCGACGCTTCACGGGCTGCGACCGGCATGTTGGAGGTGTTTGCAATGAGCACTGTCCTCATCATGAGCGGCTTTTTGGTGTGCGGATCCTCAAGGTGCGGAAACTCGGTGAGCACCTCGGTCATCTCATTGCCGCGCTCCCCGCAGCCCACGTAAACCACTATCTGCGTGTCAGACCATTTTGCGAACTGGTGCTGCGTGACTGTCTTTCCAGAGCCGAACGGGCCTGGCACGCAAACTGTCCCGCCTTTTGCAATCGGGAAGAATATGTCCACAATCCTCTGCCCTGTGAGAAGCGGGATGTTGGGGTCGAACTTTTCAGCAACAGGCCTGCTCTTTCTCACGAACCACCGCTGGAGCATTTTCACAGGCTTGCCGTCAATTGAGCAGACTGTTTCCTCAACATTGAATTTGCCTGCCTGAATATCCGAAAGGGCGCCTTCCACTGGAGCCATGATCTTGTGCATGATGATTTCAGTTTCCTGCACGGTCCCGAGTATGTCCCCCTGCTTCACTTTCTGCCCGTTCTTTGCAACCGGAACAAAATCCCATTTCCTTTGCCTGTCAATGGAATTCACAGTAAGCCCGCGCGTGATGAAGTCGCCCCCCTTTTTCACAAGCAGGTCAAGCGGCCTCTGAATCCCGTCGTAAATTGAAGTGAGGAGCCCTGGCCCGAGTTCCACTGACAGGGGCTCGCCCGTGGTTGTCACTGGCTCGCCTGGCTTTAAGCCGGACGTTTCTTCATAAACCTGAATGGTTGCAGTGTCCCCGACCAGCTTGATTATCTCGCCAGTGAGACCCTCGTTCCCGATTTTCACCAGGTCGTACATTTTCGCGCCAGTCATCTCCTTTGCCTCCACGACCGGCCCTGAAATCCTGTGCAACACACCCATAACAACACCTCATGAAAACTATTCGATCATTTCTTCTTGCTCAAATCAAGCCCGAGCGCGCGCTTTATCAGCATGGCAAGCGACTCCTCCTGCTCAATCGGCCCCTGCGCATCAGGTATTGGCACAACAATTGGCTTTGCTGTGGCCTCCACGCGCTTTTTCAGCCGCCAGTCGCAGTTCTCAAGCAGCCGCTCGGCGACTATGATTATCCCGTATGAAGAGTCCGAGAGGAGCTCGGAGAGTTTTCCCTCAGCCTCCTCCTGTTTTGAAAGCGCGAACGTGCGCTCTATGCCTGCCAGCCTAAAGCCGGTTGCTGTGGCGCTGTCAGCTATCACTGCAATGCTCTCTTTGCCGTCCATTGAAATCACACCGGAACTATCCTACGAGCACAAGCATTTCTGCGATTTTCTCCATTGGGAGGTGCAGCCCCTTGCCGCGCACAATCTTCCTTATGTTCCCCATTTCCTCCTCTTTCAGGAGAAGGAAGCCGGCTATCGCGCCTATTGACATCATGCTCTTTCGCAGAGTGTGCAGGCTTTTGCGCGCAAGCGAATTTTCGAAGACCACTTCAAAATGGGAGAGCTGCCCATCCTCATTGAATTTCTGCTGTGCTGACGCGAACTCCCCCTTTCCCGTTTCCGAAATGAAGAATGAAGAGGCGATTTTTGCGACTTCTTCGACCGACTTTGCCCCTGCCATTTTCTCAAGCTGCTTGTGCGCGAAGTTGCCGCCTTCCACCATGGAGGCAGATATTGTTTTCCTTTCTGCGCCCGCCCTCTTGAGGCGCATGGCGGTGATCGCATTTTTCGCGTCGGCCTCGGAGCGGAGAAGGTTGAGGAGAACGCCTGCGTCCCGCTCGGATGCAGGGACTGTGCCGCGATGACGCAGACGAGAGGAACTTGGCGCCAAACCCGCTTGCCCTGATTGCCTCGTACAATTCGTCTGCCGATTTTGCCCCAAGCATCTGGGAAAGCTCCTGCTTTGACAGGCTTCCTGCTGGAATGAGCAGGTGCTGGGCATCCTCCCTGCTTTTTCCAAGCTTCTTTGCAAGCAGTATGGCCTTGAGGTTGTGCACATCATACCTGCCAAGGAATGCCCGGAGCGTGATTTTGCTCTGTTCTGGAGTTATCCTGATGAGCTTCTGCGCCGTCCTTGCGAAATTCCTGCTAACTGCAGTTTCCACACGCTCTTCGTCCGTTATTTTCGCCTGCATGTTGGCAAAGTCCTCCCTGTAGGCTGTGCGGGAGGAGAGGAATTCGGCCACGGCCGCATTTGTGTGCAGCTTCAGCAGTTCCTCAGCCTGCCTCCGAGTCATAAGCGCTGTGCGCATTGCCCTCACGCGGGCGTTGGAATAGCCGTAAAGGAGAGGCCTGAAGGTGAGCCTGGAGCGGATTGCGCTGATGTAGCCGCCGTAGCCTTTTTGCCCGTTTGAGCTGTTGCCCAGCATCTTTTTGCCTCAGAACAATTTGTCGTAAATTGCTTTTCGCAAATCGCCTTTTTTCTGCGCGAACGTTTCCTCAAGTGTTTTGTTCACGCGTATCTTGCCATTCGCGCTCTCGAGAATAGCCCCTCCGGAAAATTCCTGCGGAAGCTTTGCAAGCCTGTAGCCTGAAACAAGCTGCCTGTCCTCGTCGCGCACGTACACCGTTGCCTCTGAAGCCCCAAGCTCGCGGAGGCCTTCTGACATGAGCCTGCCCAGAAGCGATGGGTAGCTTCCCTTGCGAAGCGAGTCATACTTGAACTG
>JAHFEN010000025.1 GCA_023248455.1 Microcaldota archaeon
CTTTTCGATCTGCTTTTCATTCATGCCCATGCCAAGGGACTCTGAAAGGTACTTCAGCACGTTTTTTCCGGAATACCCCCCGACCACCAGCCTGCGCTTCCTGCCAATGCTTTCCGGGGAATACGCCTCGTATGCCCTTCCTTCCTTGAGCACTGCCGCAAGGTGCGTGCCGCCCTTGTGCCGGAAAACGTTCTGCCCGACAATGGGCGCGAATGGGTCGGTGGCAAGGCCCGACAATGAGGAAAACGCTTCGGAAAGCGCAACCAGCCTTTCCATGCTTATGTCCTGCCTCTGGCCGTACAGCACCTGGAGCGCCATTGCCACTTCTGCTATTTTCGGTATGCCGGCCCTCTCCCCAGCCCCGTTCACTGTTGCATGGATGCAGTCTGCCCCAGCCTCCATGCCTGCAAGCGAGTTCGCAAGCGCAAGGCCCAGGTCGTTGTGGCAGTGCATGTCAATGCCCGCAGTTGTTGCCGAGCGCACCTCTTTCACAATCGAAAAGATGGACGCTGGAGTCATTATGCCCACCGTGTCCGTTATGGAAATCCTGTCAGCGCCTGCGCTGCCCACGGCCCTGACCATTTCAAGGAGATAGGCAAGATCGGTCCTGGAGGCGTCCTCGCAGGTGAAGCGCAGCTTCAGCCCGTGGGATTTTGCGAATTCCACCATTTCCGCCCCGCGCTGCAGTGCCTGCTGCCGCGAAATTCGGAGCTTGTTCGCAAGGTGCATGTCCGAAGTGGACAGGTATATTGCAATAAACGTCGGATCAAGCTGCAGGAGCGCTTCTATGTCTTCCTTTTTTGCGCGCGCGTGCAGCACCACGGTAGCGCGAAGCCCCATTGACAGCATTTCCTTTGCTACCTCCTTCTGTTTGTTCCCCACTATGGGGGATATTTCGATGAAATCCACCCCTGATTCGTCGATCCTCCTGGCAAGCTGGAGCGCCTGCTCTATGGAGAAATGCACAAGGGGCGCCTGCTCGCCCTCGCGCAGGGTGGAATCCAGTATGAGTGTTTTGCCCATTGCGTTCCCCTCAATTCCAGCCTTTGGAAAGAAGTTCTGATTCGAATTGTTTATAAGCTATTCGTCTTATTTAGACTAAATATTACAAAAAATTTATACAGAATAACTAAAATAGGCAAAACTTGTGATAAAATTCACGAAATAAGGCAAGGATGTCGCGGCCCCCCAAAATATCGGATTAATAATATGTTTTGCGGCATTTAGCCAGGGTATTTTTTATGGCTGACGATTTGGGGAAACTGGCAATAGAGCTTCACAGGAAAAGCCGCGGCAAGCTAGAGGTCAGGAGCAAGGTGGATGCCGGCACCAAGGAAGGGCTGTCGCTTGCCTACACTCCGGGCGTAGCTGCGGTCTGCAAGGAAGTGGCGCGGGACCATAGCCTTGCATACGAGCTCACGCTCAAGTGGAACTCGGTAGCTGTGGTTTCCGACGGCACGCGCGTGCTTGGCCTTGGGAACATCGGCCCGCTCGCCGCAATCCCGGTCATGGAGGGCAAGTCCGTGCTTTTCAAGTCCTATGCGAATATTGACGCCTTTCCCATCTGCCTCTCCTGCCAGGGTGCTGACGAGATAGTCGCAACCGTGAAAAACATCTCGCCTGTCTTCGGGGGGATAAACCTCGAGGACATCGAGTCCCCGAAATGCTTTGATGTCGAGGACAGGCTGAAGGCCGAGCTTGACATCCCGGTTTTCCACGACGACCAGCACGGAACCGCTGTAGTGGTGCTCGCCGGTCTCATTAATTCCCTGAAAGCCGTGGGCAAGAAAAAGAATGGCGCCAAGATAGTGGTGGCAGGCGCAGGCGCTGCGGGGGTTGCGATTGCAAAGCTGCTTGTCAGCGACGGCTTTTCAGATGTGCTGGTTTGCGACAGCAGGGGGATGCTTTCCGATTCCGATGGATTGCCACCCTACAAGCGCGAGCTTGCGAAAATGACGAACAGGAAAGGGAAGACTGGCAATCTTGCGGATGCATTGAAGGGCGCCGATGCATTCATCGGAGTTTCCTCACCGAACATTGTATCCGCAGAAATGGCGAGGTCAATGGCAAGCTCACCCATAATTTTTGCGCTTTCCAACCCCATTCCGGAAATAGACCCGAAGACTGCCGCTGGGGCAGGCGCAAAGGTTTTCGGGACCGCAAGGGCCGACCTGCCAAACCAGGTAAACAACGTGCTTGGATTCCCTGGGATTTTCAGGGGTGCGCTTTTGGTCCGGGCAAGGCGGATAAGCGAAAAAATGAAGCTTGCGGCTGCGTATGCCCTTGCTTCGGTTATTACTGAAAAAGAGCTTTCGCCTGATGCAGTCCTGCCTTACCCCTATGACAGGCGAGTGGTTCCGGCAGTAGCGCTTGCGGTTGCAAAGGCTGCTTCGGAATCAGGCGATGCCAGGCTGAAGAAAAGCGATTCTGAACTGACATCTGAGATGAGATCGCTTGGACTGCTATGAAAAGGGAACTTGGGGCTTGCCAGAAGTTATTCCAGAATTTGTAAGCGCCTAGCTGCCAATATGCGCATTGTTTTTAAATTCGAGAGAAGCATGCATTCCCGGTGAGGTGCATGAAGCTTTTTGTGCTGGTTGCAGTTCTATTGCTTGCGCTTTCCCACGTGTCGTCCGCAGGCTTCACATACCTCTATTCCATAAACGGCACCAACCAAGATGACAGCGACGCCTATTTCAAATTCTACGAGCCAACCGGCGTGCTCTACCATAATGGAACGCTTTATGTTGCTGACAGCGGGAAGAGGGGGGTTTACGTGATGAACAATGCCATCAGGCAGCGCGCACTCCTAACAACCGGGAGCGACGCTCTGTTTGAAAACCCGCTTCGAATGAGTTATGACAACGGATATCTGTACGTGGCAGACGGGCTTTCCACCATTGTAAGGACATACGGCGGGGATGGCTCGAATGTGAACGAATGGAATTCCAAAATTGGCTCCAACCTGAAAAAGGCCTCGGGCGTGGCGCTTGACAGCCAATTTGCTTACATAACTGACATGGCTGAGGGAAGGCTGTATGTTTACAACAGAACCACCCGCACATATGTCAGGGTCGGGATTGACAAGGGCGCATCGGACGGATTGCTTGCAGCACCTTCCGATGTGGAGATTTATGGGGACAGGCTATTCGTATCGGACCAGGGCAAGGGGCTGATTTTCGCCTATAGCAGGAACCTGACATTCCTGTACGCCATTGGCAGGGGAGTCGGAGGCGAGCACCTGATTTCGCCCCGCGGCTTTGAGATTTACGAGGGAAGAATATACGTGGCGGACTCCTCGTCCAACCAGATAGTGGTGTTTACCCTGGACGGCTATCCTGTGGACAAGATAAATGATTCAGTTCCGGACGCCAACCTCTCCAATCCTGAAGATGTGGCAGTTGGGGACGGCAAAGCATACGTTGCCGATTCCGGAAGCAGGCTGGTAAAGGTCTTTGAGCTGAACACTACGGTTGGCAACGATTCTGTGGCCCAGCTCATTGCAGGTGCCAACCGCTCGCTTGCGCAGCTATACGTCCTTGCGCCTGCGGCGCAGAAACTAAACCTCATATTTGCAGCCGGAAATGCAGCATTCGGCATCCTTTCGGCACAGAGCAGCTACGACAATTTCATGTTCGCAGACGCAGCGGCGCTTGCGCAGAAATCATTGGATGAGACGGTTGCTTTGCAGCTCAATCTTTCCCAAGCAGTCGAGCTTCGCGCAAAGCAGCTTTCCAGGCTGCAGGTGGACAGGGTAGCGGAATACAGGAAACTGGGCCTTGCCGAGCCGGCAAGAAGCAAGCTCCTGCAGTTTGACAACATGGTAACGGATATAAACGCAAAGCTTGCTGGCAGGGCATACGGCTTGGCGGCTGACACCGTGCTTCTGCTTCCAAGCATTGCGGACAGCTACATCACTCTGGTAACTGAGTCCGAAAAAATGGAAGCCAGAAGGCAGCAGAACCAGACTGCAAGCAGCTTCAGCCTGCAGATATCCGCACTGCAGCTGCGGCTGAGCCGGCTGAATGCGCAGGCAGCAATTTACAGGCAGAGCCTCAATCTCAGCGGAGCAGGGGATCTGCTTGCTGCGGCATCCAAATCCGCAGGAGATATGGATTATGATTCTGCCAACCGCTCGATTGGGCTTGCGGATTTTGAAATCAGCGCGCAGGAAACCCTGTCCGCGCACGCTGCCGGTGAAATAGACAAGGCCTTGGCCAACCTTTCGGTGATTGAGTTCAACTTCAATTCGAGCACAGGGAGACCGGTGCTGCTTCCGCCCGACCTTGAGCCTGAGCGCGAGTCGCTTGCTGCGGCACGGGAAATTGCATACTCCAACCCCATGCTTGCAACCGCAATGGGGCAGAAAGCCGCTGATTCTGCAGCGCTCAAGATAAAGAACTCGTCTGCTGTTTCCACCGCAGCCTCAGCAGTGCTGGTGATGCTGGCTCTTATCGGGGTGATCGCACTTGCCTTCTCTTTTCACATCTATTCTCGCAGGAAAAAGATGCGCGATGCCAGGCAGAAGAAGGGCGAGCCCACCCACATCATCTGGAAGGAGTAGCCCATGTCGGAAATCCTAAAGAACTCATCTGCTGGGCTTGCCGCTCTCTCAGCAGTCCTTGCCGCCTGCGGGCTTCTTCTTTCAGCAGCTTGCTATGTTGCGCTATTCCTCACTATAAACAGCCTGGATTCGGCGATTTCGCCCCAGATAGAAGCAGCGGCATCCGCAGTCGCGGACACCGAGCTCCTTCTCTCCTCGGCAAGCCAGTCTGCAGGCTCTGCTTCGCGCGGCCTGAGCGAGGTGTCAGGGGCTCTTGCAGCCTATTCTGAATCCACCAAGGGAATAGGCGACTCGCTTGGCAGCGTCTCTTCCATACCGCCATTTTCCCTAGACAGCAGGCTTTCAACTGCCGCAGCAAAGCTCAGGGATGCATCCTCCCTTTTTGCCAATGCCTCGCAGTCCCTCAGCAGCTCCGCAGGATCCATTGTTAACGCCACCCAGTCGCTCAACAAAACGGCCGATGACCTGGGCTCTGCCAAAAAATCGCTTGAGCAGGCGAGGAGCGGCTTCCGCGGTGCCATAGGCACGCTCCACATTGCCGCATTCGTCGGGGGACTCGCTCTCGCAGCGCTATTCTCTTCGGTTCTCCTGCTTTCGGCCTCTGCATTGCTCCCTCATTACCCGAGGCTGCTGCAGAAACAGGTACAGGAATCAGATGGGAAGAATGAGTAGCTATTTTTTAGTATGCAGCTCTTCAAGCAGCCGCTTGTGCTGCAACCCGTTCGAGGACAGGAATTGCCTTGTTTTCAGGCTCCAGGCCCTGCCTTCAAAATCAGTGACCTTGCCGCCTGCCTGCCCGACTATGAACGCTGCTGCCGCAAAGTCATAGGGCTTGAGCTTGATGTGGATTGCCGCGTCTGCCATGCCGCATGACACATAGCCCATGTCATAGACTGCCGATCCCAGGCACCGCGTGTGCTGGCTTATCCGCTCCAGGTGGACAATGCCTTCCATGTAGCCAAGGTCCTGTATAGTGTGCAGGCGGCTGTCGCACATGATGAAGAAATCCTCCAGCCGCGCGGTTTTAGTTACCGACATGCTCTTCCCGTTGAGCGTGGCCTTCTTGCCTTTTTCAGAATAGAAGAGCATTTTCTGCCCTGGAAGGTAGGTTCCGCCGGCAGTCGGCCTGCCGGAAGAAAAATGAGCTATTGATATCCCGTAGAGCGGCATCCCCTGTATGAAATTGTGCGTGCCGTCAATCGGGTCAATCACGAAAAGCGAGTCAGCCAGAAGATTGCCTTGCTCATATGACTCTTCTGAAAGAATAAGAGAGCTTGGGTAATTTTTCCTGATGCGCCCGACAATCAGCGATTCTGAGGCAAAATCCGCGCTTGTTGCCATGTTGTTCCGCGCCTTTGCGGTTATCTTCAGGCCTGCCTTTTGCTCCCGCTCCACTGTTTTTGCCGCATCGGCAAGGCAGGATTCAATGAAGGCTTGCATCGAGGACATGAGCATATGAGGCGAGTGGAGAAAATAAAAGGGCAACGCTCGCCAGCCTATCTTACCTGAATGCGCCAAGCACTTCTTCAAAGTCGGAGTAGGGCAGCGCGCCTGCGAAAATAATGCCAACGCCTGCGCCCTGCACCTCAACTGCGCTCACTGGGAGGTTGTAAGCGGAGTACCTGGAGAAAAGAACAGCTGCCTCGTTCTGGACCCGCTTTGCAAGCGCAGCATTGCCCGCCCCTTTCCTGGAAAACACCAGGAAGGACGGGGTGCCGCGCATGCCCAATGCCTGCCCCTCCGCCTGCTGCGAGGCAACCACTGTGGACATCTTGCCGGTATCCAGGCAGAAGCTGAAAAGCGCTGTGTCAAGCGAAAGCCCAGCTGCATGGCTTTTGAGGGAAGCGGCTGATTGAGTACCCGAAGAAGCATAGAGCCTGTCATGCATTTCCCAGAACTTGCCCTGCGCCCCAGCGCACTCAGCTGCCTCAGCAGCCTTTTCTGCGCCAGGGTGCACGCTAAGCGGGTAATGCCTGTAGGCAAACTTGATTTCCGGGTGGCTGGCCCTTGTTTCCGAAATTGCGGCAAGCGCAGCAGCGGAGTACGGGCACTCGAAATCACCGTATTCCACCAATATTATGTCAGCGCTGCCGTTCCCCAGGAAATAAGCGGAATCGAAAGTTGCTGAAGTGATTTTCGCTTGAGCTGGAGCTGAGGTCTGCTGGCTGGGGTTTTCCGGCTGCTGCTTTTGCTGCGCAACGCGGCTCTCTTCTCCACGCCCGGAAAAGCTGAAAAGGATCAGAGCCAGGGCAATAATGACCGAAATTCCGATTGCTGCCAAAAAAAATGCCTTGGGCTTTTTTTCCCCTTGCCTTGCTGAAGCCGATTCGGCCGCAGCTGACTTTACCGGCACGCCCAACGATTGGGCGGACTTTGCCTTTTTGTGTCTTGCTGGAACTGGCTTTTTCTTTTTAGCCATTTGATCTGACCTTAGGTAAAGGCGGGAGGAAAAAATAAAAAGACGAGCCCGTTTGCTGGGCTGGCATTCTTACTTTGCAAGCGCAGCGTCCACCGCGCTTTTCAGCGATGTGTACTCAGCGCCATTTGGCAGAAGCACTCCGTTCAGGGCAAAGCTAGGGGTTCCCTGCACACCCACTGCATTTGCCTGCGAGGTACTCGCGGCAACCTGGCCGTTGTACTTGCCCGACTCGATGCAGCTGGTCATCGCGGCGCTGCTGAAACCGGCATTCGCTGCTATCGTCTTCAGGTTGGCAATGGAGAAGTCCCCCTTGTTCTCGCCCTTCTGCGCATTGAAAAGCGCGTCATGCATCTTGAAGAACGCCTCGTCCCCTCCGATTTCCCTGGCACAAAGCGCTGCATTCGCAGCATCCACGCTCTCCTGCCCAAGGAAGCTCATGATGTGGTAGACGAACCTGATTTTGTTGGTCTTGGCGTATTCGTTGCTTATTTTCGTGGCAGTCCCCCTTATGGGGTCGTACTGCGCCCCTCCCAGGTCGCGCCCGTAGACAATGCCGCAGTATGGGCACTGGAAGTCTGCGAATTCAATCACTGTGACCTTGGCGTCCTTCGGGCCTATTGCCGGATCGTTTGCCACAAACGACCAGTCGCCTGTTGGGGCCTGCGCCTGCGCGCCTCCAGTTGCACCTGCTGCTGCGCCGGCTGCGCCAGCTGCCGCGCCTGCAGCTGCGCCCGCAGGAACAACAAGCTTGATCTTGCCTATGGCGTCTTGAAGCCCGCCCACGGTAACGTATACAGTGGCAGATACCAGGAGAGCGGCAAGTATGATCGCAATGCCTATGACATATTCGCCTTTCTCTAAAGCCTCGTTTTTGTCCGCCATTTATCCACCTCCAATTGTAAACAGAATGCGCGTGCCTCTGTTATTTTGACAATGTTTTTAAACCATTCGCATTTGGTTTGGCGTGAATCTTTCTGGACTACAGCATGAGACTGATGAGCATGGCGGCGACAGCCCGCAATTTGCCCCGCTCGTGGCTGCGACGGCTAACAGCGGCTTCAATATGCTGGAGGTATCCGCAGAGAATGCATATTCCAGCCGCGACA
>JAHFEN010000160.1 GCA_023248455.1 Microcaldota archaeon
GGTCAAAGCGCCTGAAAATAATAAAAGCTGTGAAAATTGCTATAAGAAAGTTGGAGCCCATCTCATAAGTGTAGGAGCGCATCACCAGCTTGCCGCTAGATCCCACAAAAGGAAGCCCCACAAAAGAGCTGGCATAAAAGGAACGAAGATTTGACTGGACAATGGCACCCTTGTGCTTCCTGACATAGTTTAGAAGCTGCATGGTTGTATCAAAACGGGTAATCTTAAAACCTTCGTAATACTCCACTGGAGCGTCGTCTCTGGAGAATTCATTCAATGTTTTTGTCTCAATTGTCTTGCTGCCCTGAGCCCTCAAAGTGACAATGTCACAATCATAGCCCTTTTCTTTCATGATGGTGTTGTGAATGAGCATGTAATCCTCTGTTTTAGGAAACATCGAGTTTCTCGTATTATAAGACAGGGGATAAAGGTTCACAACCTGAATAAATTTTTTGCTTCCGTCAGCTTTCATTTTACAGAGAGAACTCACCAAACGCGCGGTTTAAATATTTTATCCCTTCCTCGCCGCGATAATAATGTGGCTACCTATATTAGGGAAATAATCGCCCAGCTTGATTGCGAGCGACTTGAAAGGGACATTATACCTGACAGGAAACATGATGTTTGAGCTGACCTTTTTCACAATTAAAAAGCCGTGCTGCCTAAGCTGGCTCTCCAGCTCTGGAAAGGTATAGTTACGTATGTGGCCGGCCATGTCGCTGCCAAGCCTTATCTCGCTTCCCACAGGAAGCTTGCCAAGCAAAAGACGGACGCGATTTGAGAGCGAGGCAAGGTTTGGAGTGGTAACCACAAAAACACCTCCCTGCTTGAGGATGCGGTGCGCCTCTCCAATAAAAAAATCTGTGTCATAGATGTGCTCAATTATATCGCCTGCAAGGGCGGCGTCAAAATAGTTGCCTTGGAACGGGAACTTCTTCTCTGCACTGCCGAGGACTGCCTTTATGCCAAGCTTCCTCGCCATGGCAACTTCCTTCTTCCTTATGTCAAGCCCGTAAACATCATAGCCCAGCTGCTTAAGCCTTGAGGACAGCATGCCGTTATCGCAGCCTATGTCAAGAAGCCTGAGCGGCCTGCCTTCCTTGTTGGTTTCGCCTATGGCGAAACTGCCTCGGCTTTTGCCGAGTGCAAATTTCTTCAGGAAATCATAGGCCTTCTGCCAGTAGATGTGCACAGCCTTCCTGGGAGAGTCTTGATTGTAATCGCCCCCGTACCAGTCCTCAACAGTCCGCCCCTTAATCATCCAAGCAAGGCGGCGCTGGCTGGTTTTTAAAGTTTGCCACACAGACGGGGAAAGAAAACATATATATAAGAGCTTTTTAGCCGTAGATTTCTTAGGGAAGGTGATAAAGAATAATAGAGAAAAGAAGACTAGACAACCACCCTGATAACCGGGGGGTGCTGTATTTTGCTAGCCCAACGCTTCTCAAATTCGACTACAAGTACCTCACAATAGGAAGCATCGAGCCAGGCTGCAAGAGAGGCGGCCATTACCATAAAAAAACATTTGAGCAGTTCCTGTGCATAGACGGAAGGATAGCGTACTTCAGGGACGACGATAAAACAATCCTGGAACCAGGGGATATCATTGACATACCAATTGGAACAGTGCACACCTTCATAAACGAAGGAGAAGGAACAGCGCACTTCATAGAATTCAAGAGCTTGGAAGTCAAGAGCGGTGAAGAGGATGTCTACAGGAAAGGTAATTGAGCGAAGCAAAATCGGGAAGAACACCAAGGTGTGGGACTACGCTATTGTTTACGACTCTGAGGTAGGGGACAACGTAAATATCGGCTCCCATGCTGAAGTTGGAGGCGCGAAGATAGGCAACAACTGCAGGATTGGCTACGGGGTTTTCATCTGCAGCGGAGTAACCATCGAAGACGACTGCTGGATTTCGCCAAGGGTGTGCTTCACAAACGACAGCACCCCATCTGTCAGGAAGGCGGTTGAACATAAAGCGCAAGGAAATCCATTCGTGCCTGAAAAAACGCTTGTGAAGAAAGGGGCTGTGATTGGCTCAAACGCCACGATTCTGCCGGGCATAACAATCGGGGAAAACGCAGTCATAGGGGCAGGCGCTGTTGTCACGAAAGACGTTCCGCCCTCTGAAATCTGGATTGGAAACCCGGCCAGGAAGCTCAGGAATGTGGAAGAGTGAGAAAGCATGATTCCCGTATGTGAGCCAACCCTGCAGGGAAATGAGAAAAAGTACGTTGACCAGTGCATAGAAACAAACTGGATTTCTTCGAGCGGGGCTTTCATAGAAAAATTTGAGGAAATGTTCAGCAAGTCCTGCAGCGTCAAATACGGAGTTGCCTGCTCAAACGGGACAACAGCCCTGCATTTGGCACTGGCAAGCCTCGGGATAGGAAAGGGAGATGAAGTCATAGTCCCGACTTTTACGATAATAGCAGTTGCCAACGCTGTCGTGTACACAGGCGCAATCCCTGTTTTTGTGGATTCTGAGCTCAGAACGTGGAACATGGACCCTGACAGGATTGAAGAGAAAATAACCGCCAGGACAAAGGCAATAATTGCCATGCACACGTACGGCTGCCCTGCTGACATGGACAAGATAAGGAAAATAGCTGACAAACACAATCTCAAAGTAATTGAGGACGCTGCCGAGGCGCACTTTGCTCTTTACAAAGGCAAGCCAACCG
>JAHFEN010000161.1 GCA_023248455.1 Microcaldota archaeon
AATGCAGGGATTCAACACCGATGTTGATGGAGTGAGCGGCTCGCTTGAATCTGCCGGAGTAAAAATCCGTGGCAAGCACGCAGTTGTCATTGGAGGCGGAGGTGCGGCCCTTTCTGCCGCATATGCGCTTGTGAAAAACGGGGCGGAAGTTGCTGTGGCCAATAGGACGATTGAGAAGGCTGAACGGATTGCCGGAAAATTCGGCTGCAACGCATGCCAGCTTGAGGCAAAGGACCTGGAACGCGCGCTTGATGGGGCAACCATCCTGGTTTCCACTGCATCCACTGCGAAGCGCATAGTGCCGAAAAACCTGCTGGGAAAAGGCATGGCAGTGCTGGACGCTTATTATGCGAAGGAAACCGCGCTTTCACGAGATGCGAAGGCAGCCGGATGCAAGGTACTTGACAGAGACAGCTGGCTGCTTTACCAGGGGTTTGCGGCATTTGGAATATTGACTGGAAGGAAAGCTCCGACGGATGCAATGCGCAAAGCCCTTAACAAGCGGGATGATGCCAGGAAGCAGAATATCGGGCTTATCGGGATGATGGGAGCTGGCAAGACATCTGTTGCCAAGGCAGTTGGGAAGATTGCGGGTATGAGGGTAATTGAAACCGATGCGGAAATCGAAAGAAGGGCCGGAAAGAGCATTTCCAGGATATTTGCAGAGGATGGCGAATCTGCATTCAGGGGAATGGAAGGCGAAGAAGTTGCCAATGCAGCGAAGAGCAGGGGCTGTGTTATCTCATTCGGAGGGGGAGCCGTACTTCCTGGAGCAAACAGGAAGGCAATTGCCAGGAGCTGCACAGTGGTGTGGCTCCAAGCAAGCGCCCATGAGATGGCTTTGAGGGCAGGCAAAAAGGCCAGGCCTCTTCTGAGAGGAAAGGAAGCTGAGCTCGAGATTGGAAGATTGCTTGCAGCAAGAATGCGGGCCTACGCTTCCTGCTGCGACTTGGCATTGTCAAGTGAGGGGAAAAAGCCAGAGGGGATTGCGGGGTTGATTTGCGATGAAATCGGTATTGCCTGGAAAGATTGACGGGCGCGTGCGCGCTCCGGCTTCCAAAAGCATGATGATTCGCGCTGTGGCAGCTGCAGCTCTGGCAAAGGGGAAAAGCACGGTAAAAAACCCGAGCGATTGCGACGATGCCAAGGCTGCCATTGGATGCGCAAGGGCGCTTGGAGCAGAAGTGGGGTTCGGGAAGGAAATAGTGGAGATTGTGGGCGGGGCAAAGCCCCTCTCAACACTTTTGAACTGCGGGGAATCTGGCTTGTGCATCAGGATGTTTGCCCCCATTGCCGCGCTTTTTGATAGGGAAATAAAGCTCGCTGCGAGCGGAAGCCTGATGAAGAGGAGCGTAGGGATTGTACAGGAGCCGCTGGAGAAGCTTGGCGCTGAATGCAAAACTGACGGAGGATTGCCACCCATAAAAGTAAGAGGGCCTATGCGAGGGGGGAAGGTTTCAATTGACGGCTCTCAGAGCTCGCAGTTCTTGACAGGCTTGCTAATGGCGCTTCCGCTTTGCAGGAAAAGCTCGGTATTGGGAGTTTGCAATCTGAAAAGCAAGCCATATGTGAGAATGACTATGGAGCTTATTGGGGAATTCGGAGTGCGTGTTGCCGCGAACGATGAGCTGTCATCATTCTCTGTTGCTGGCGGGCAGGAATATAGGCCATCTGAATATGAAGTGGAAGGAGATTGGTCCGGCGCGGCGTTCCTGCTTGTCGCAGGCGCGATTGCAGGAAAAGTGCTCGTACGTGGGCTGCGCAATGACTCGAAGCAGGCGGACCGCAGCGTAGTGGATGCGCTGCAGGCTGCCGGAGCAGGAGTGAAGCTGCGAGGAGATGCGGCAGATGTTGAAACTGCCAGGCTTTCCGCGTTTGAGTTCGATGCTACGGACTGCCCGGACCTGTTCCCCCCGCTTGCCGTGCTTGCCTGTTTCTGCAATGGGAAAAGCGTGCTTAAAGGTGTCGAAAGGCTGGGGGGAAAGGAAAGTGACCGCGCATCCACGCTTGCATCCGAGCTTGGCAAGATGGGCGCAAAAATTTGCGTGAAAGGGAATGCTTTGGAAATAGAAGGCGGGAATCTGAGGGGAGGCTCGGTCGACTCGCTTGGCGACCATAGGATTGCAATGGCTTGCGCAATAGCAGGGCTGGCTTCCGAAAAAGGGGCAGAGATAAAGAACCCTGATTGCGTGTCAAAGTCGTACCCGGGTTTCTTCCGGGATTTGGAAAAGATGAGGGTGGAATAATGGATCCTTTTGAATTCGGCGAAAAATTCATTGTGCGCGTGCGAGGCAGCAGCCATGGCCCTGAGGTGGGCGTGGAAATACAAGGCTGCCCGCCCGGAGTTGGCGTGAGCAGTCAGGAAATACAGGAGCAGCTGGACAGGAGAAAGCCTGGCAAGAGTGCGCTTACTTCCGGAAGGAAAGAAGAGGACAGGCTTGTTGTGGAAAGCGGCGTAAAGGACGGCAAAACGACTGGCGGAAGGATTGTCTGCTTGGTCAGAAACAAGGACGCCGATTCTTCGCACTACGAAAAGTTCAAAACCACCCCAAGGCCAGGGCATGCCGATTACCCGTCGATTGTGAAGTACGGCACTGCAGAGCCTGGAGGGGGCTTTTTCTCTGGGAGGATGACGCTTGCATTCGTCATAGCAGGGGCAATTGCGAAAAAGGCGCTTG
>JAHFEN010000162.1 GCA_023248455.1 Microcaldota archaeon
TGAAAAGTCTCTGACCGAATCGGACGATAGTTTTGAGTTGTTGCGATTCTTATGCGAAATATTGCGGTTGTGGCGAACGAATGCGAAAAAAGCGGGTAAGCTGTGGTTATTATGCGAAAAGTTGCAATAGTCGGGGCCGGCATGTCCAAGTTCGGCGAGGAGTGGACACGAGGCTACCGTGACATGCTCATCGAGGCAGGGGGCCGCGCGCTTGCTGACTGCAACCTGCACGGCGAGGAAATAGACGGGATTTACGTGGGAACCATGGCGCCTGGCTCGCTTGTGGGCCAGGAGCACATTGGAGCGCTTGTGGCTGATTTCATGGGGCTGAACCCTGTTCCAGCCACTCGCGTGGAAGCAGCCTGCGCATCAGGGGGCGTAGCGCTTCGGCAGGGTTATCTTGCGATTGCATCAGGCGCGCACGACTGTGTTGTAGTGGGCGGAGTGGAGAAAATGACCGACACCCCTGGCAACGAAGTGGCGTCCGCGCTCGGGGGCGCAGGCGACCAGGAGTGGGAGCTTTTCATGGGCGCCACCTTCCCCGCAATATACGCGCTCATGGCAAGGAGGCACATGCTCGAATACGGCACCACTGAAGAGCAGATGGCGGCAGTCGCAGTGAAAAACCACGCCAATGCCTCGAAAAACAAGTATGCGCATTTCCAGAACGAAATCACCATTGACACCGTGCTCAAGTCAAAAGTGGTAGCTTCCCCGCTCAAGCTCTTTGACTGCTCGCCAATCACCGACGGCGCAGCAGCAGTGGTCATGATGCCACTTGAAAAGGCGAAGAAATACGCGCAGATGCCAATTGAAATACTCGCGTCCACGCAGGCGTCGGACGCGCTTGCGCTCCATTCGCGCACGAGCATGAGCAGCCTCCATGCCACGCAGGTTGCAGCCAAGAAGGCATTTGAGCTCACGCACCTTTCGCCCAAGGATATTGACGTGGTTGAAGTGCACGACTGCTTCACAATAGCTGAAATAATGGCAATCGAGGACCTGGGTTTCTTCCCCAAGGGGCAGGGCGGCAAGGCGACCGAGGAGGGCAAGACCGCCCTCAACTCAGAAATATCCGTGAATACATCAGGCGGGCTCAAGGGCTGCGGGCACCCTGTGGGCGCCACTGGGGTGAAGCAAGCTGTGGAAATTGCATGGCAGCTGCGGGGTCAGGCCGAGGGTAGGCAGGCAAAGGACGCGAAGATCGGCATGACGCACAACGTGGGCGGTTCGGGTGCAACCGCAGTCGTGCACATAATGAAAAAATCAGAATGATTTTTTCAGAATTTTCATGAGTGAAACGAATGAAAATATGATGAAGAGGGCTGAGTGAAGTGCCATCTGAAAACCTTGCAATCACCTGGAGAAGGCTTCCCGAGCGCTACCGACTGGCAGGCACGGCGTGCGAGAACTGCAAGACCAGCTATTTCCCAAGCCGCAAGCTCTGCCCCAAGTGCAGGAGAAAGGGAAAGATTGTGCCAAAGCAGTTCTCAGGCAAGGGGAAGGTATACTCTTTCACCGAAGTGACTTCGGGCCCGGTGGGCTTTGAGCTCGAAGTCCCCTATGTGCTTGCAATAGTGGAGCTTGACGAGGGGCCCAAGATCACCGCGCAGGTGGTGGGGATCAGCGAGAAGGGCATAAAGATAGGCGATTCGGTGGAAATGGTCTTCCGCAAGATAATGGAGGATTCGGATGAAGGGCTGATACACTACGGCTACAAGTTCAGGCTGTTGCGCACTTCCTGATTTGTTTCGCATGGAACAAACCCTTTTTATATACGTTTTTTGACAAAGAATAACATGTATCCGTTAATACAGCCTACGGCACATAACACTTCCTTGTTCAGGAAATACGATTACAAAAAGCTGAGCCTTGCGAAGCTTGAGCAATCGCTGGTCCGCCCTTTCAACAGGCTCATGGTGAAGCCAGAGCCGCTCCAGAATCCAAATGGCTACAGGCAGGTACACACGGAAGCATTGGAGTTTTGCGACATTTCCCTAGATAAGCTGGCTGCCCTTGGCACGAAAAAAGTGGAGGTAATCGGGTATCTGGATGCTTCGAAAATCAATGTGCACGTTTCCAACCCAAATGGCAGGCTGGTCGAAGCACTGGTGTCCCCTCCGCCATTCCTTGACTGGGGCAAGGCCATAAACTCGCATGAGAAGAAATATTCTTATAACAAGCCAGACAGGCTGGTTGCCACGATGCAGTGGATGGGCATGGTTCTCACCCTTATTGACATGGGGGTGAAAGTCTACATTGTCACGCCAAGCCCTGAGAGAAAGGAAGGGGTCTTCGTATGCGACATAGGTTTTGTGATAGACGAGCAGCTTTTCATGTCCAACATGTCCATGAAGGAAAGGAAAGCCGAGATGGAAACCATAAGGAAAGGGGTGCAAATACCGCACAGCCTGACTATGGAGGGCGGGGACGTGTGCCTCTTCCAAAACAAGCAAAGGAAAGGCGTTTTCGTCGGCATAAGCGGCAGGACTTCTCTGGAGGCAGCAGAGTGGCTTTCTGGCAAGGTGCAAAGGGCAATTGTGCCAGTCCGCCTAAACAAGGTTTCGCTGCATTTCGATGTGCCAATACTCGCTATCAATGGCCATGAAGGCAGGGGAGGAGGTGCGCTGGTCTATTACCCTGGCGTCCATGCGAGCGATATAATGAA
>JAHFEN010000163.1 GCA_023248455.1 Microcaldota archaeon
AATAGAGGTGGAAAAGAAGCTCAGTCTCCAAGAGGCCGCGCAATCGCAGCTTCCGTTCTCATTCGAGGCGAAAATCAGGAGGATTTTCCCAGTGCAGCCCTATCAGGGGATAGCCGACCGCTCGGTCAGGCTGCACCTGTCCGACCCTTCTGGGGAGGCAACGCTGGTGCTCTGGAACGAGCAGGCCGCACTTGTTGAAGGCACGCTTTCGATCGGAGACACTGTAAGTTGCAGCGGAGCGGTTTTCAGGTCTGGGGAGATTTCGGTTTCAAAGGGCGGCAGGATTGCAAAAACTGCTTCATACCCAATAAAGAGCGTGGGCGAGCTTGAGCACGGGATTTGCAATGTCTGGGGGGAAGTACGGCAAATCGAGACGGATTGGCCCTACCTTGGAAGGAAGGCTGGCGAAAAAAAGCCGCTTTCATCGTTCCAGCTTTGCGATGGAGAAAACTGCAGGCGAGTGGTGATCTGGTCGGCGCCAGGGGAGGCAGTAAGGCCTGAGTTTGGCGACCGGCTGCTTCTTGAGAATGTGGTGTTCAAGGCAGGAGAGCTGCACTTCAACGCCTATTCCAGGATGGTGAAAAAATCATCAGCTTCAGACTTGCATGGTTTGCTGGATGGGGTGGCATTCCAGAAAGGCAGCGCAGTTTTTTCGATTGGGAATAAGGAATTTGCACTGCCCGTGGATGCTGCCCTCTCGCTTCTTGGAATCAGGGCGGTGCCAGAGGGTGTCAGACCGGAAACCCTTCTGTCAATAAAGTCTTCTGCGATGGTCGGCAAAAGGGCAAGGTACCGCCTGGATAAGGGCATTCTTTTCTGGCTGGAGCTAAGTTAAGGAAAAGGGGGAAGAAAAGAAAAAATCAGATGAACTTGCCCACCAGGTTCTTGGCGCCATACTGCTTGCCAGTGATTCCTCCTGGTGTGGTGTAAGTGATGTTCACTTGCAAATCGTAGACGCCTCCCGATGTCTGGCTGCCTGCCGTTACGTTATTGATTGTTATTGCCCTGCTCTCGCCAGCTGCAAAGGTGATGCTGGTGCTGTTGCTGCTGCCCCCTATTGAAACATTGGTCATGGTAAATGACCCTGACGCGTCATTGTTCTGCAGGATGAAAGACCCAACACCTGAGGTTGTGACCGAGTGCTCCAGTATTGCAAAGGGCCTTGCCTCGCCGCGCCAGTAGGAGTTTGACTGGGTTATCCTCGCGTCTGATGCCAGCCCTGGGAAGAAGCCAAGGAGCGCGATTGAAACGAGCGCTATAATGAGAACCACTGCCAGGAGCACCAGGTATTCTGTTGCGCCTTGCCCTTTTGCATAAACCATAACAAACCCCTCCATAAATGCGCCTAACCGGCTTAGACGTACTTGCCGACCAGGTTCTTAACCCCGTATTGCACTGCGGTCACAATATTGATGATTTTTCACGTTATGAAGTCATAATATAAAAACGTTTCTATACGGTATATTGTGAAGATGGCGCCGATAGATCCGCGCCAAAATGCCCCTTGCTCTGCAAGAGGCGGCAGAAGAGAATAGTTAAAATATAAACGCCCCTAAATCCAGCCATGGGAATGAGGACAGCTTTGCTGTGCGCACTTGTGCTTGCCCTCGCGCTGCCCAGCTTGGAAGCCAAATACACGGAGAAGCTCACTGTGCAGGTCTTTGACCAGCAGTACCGCCCGATCGAAGGAGCGGAAGTGTACGCTGAGTACCAGCTCAACTCAGTTGCGGGCAGGACAAAGAGCAAGCCAAAGTTGACCAATTCGAGCGGTTACGTTGACATCGTGATTACGGATTACGAGGAGCTTGACAGCTCGACAGAATACGATTACGCCCTTTTTGTCAAATACGGCAATGAGACAAACTCGACCGTCCTCACTGCCAGCCAGAATGTGACGTCCTCGTCAAGGGCGCTAACCATGATTCTGCCATCATATTATGTGTTTGTGTATGTGAAGGATCAAAATGGCCGCCCGCTGCAGGCCCAGGTCAGCATAGGCCCAAAAACAAGGCAGACCGACAGGACTGGCACGGCCATATTCCAGCTCCCCCAGGGCGATTTTTCTGTCAGGGGATCTTCCGCCTCGTCTGTCGGAACAGCCGAAATACACGACCTGAATTCGGATCAGTCGCTTTCCCTGGAGATTGGGATCTACAATCTCGAGGTGAAGGTGACTGATGACAACAGGAGCCCGCTGCAGGCCATTGTCGAAGTGGAAGACTATTCTGCTCAAACGGACGCGGACGGGGTGGCGTCCTTTGAAAACATCTCTTTGCAGGTGCCGCAGGTCATAGTGAGGTACGGGAATGCGTTCAGGCGCTTCACACCAGACCTCCTAGCCAGCTCCAAGCTCGAAGCTGTCTTTGACATGCACAAGCCGGAAATAAAGGAGCTGCACGCCTCTGTGTCAAAGGCAGGCGTGGGCACCATCAGCATGTTCGCAGACGATCCAGGAGCCATGGCTACTGGCATTGACAGCATTTCTGTCACTTACGAAGCTGCCGGGGTGGAAAGCAGCGTCCCGGCGTATTCAATCGGCTACAACAGCTTCGAGGCCAAAATACCCTCGCAGCTGCCCAAGACCGTGGTGAAATACCTTGTGCGCTTGACTGACAAGGCAGGCAACACAGTCTCGCA
>JAHFEN010000164.1:0-1330 GCA_023248455.1 Microcaldota archaeon
GCGGCTCAAGATAGCTGGGGAAAATGCCGCATACGACGGGGGAGAATCCGGCATGGAGGCGTTCTACCGCTTCGCAGGCGAGGTTTCGCGCTTCCTTCCGTCCGGCGGCAGGGCGGGCGTGATAGCCACTTCGCTTCGGGACGGCATCGAGCACACCCTTTCGCAGCTCAAGGAGAACATGGGCATTGCCTCTGTAGTGGCGCAGGAGGAATTCTTTTTCGAGAAAATCGCCCTTGTCGAGGCGATAAAGCTATGACTAAGAGGAAAAAAGCGGAAAAGGGGGCAAAAAACCCGCGCCCAATCCCCAAAACAACAAGCAATGCCGAACGTTTCCGCATTGTCCTTGTCGGGCCAGAATACGAATTGAACTTAGGCGCAGCCGCGCGCGCTATGAAGAACTTCGGGTTCTCGGACCTGGCTATGGTTTCGCCAAAATGCAACCCGCTCGGCTTTGACGCGATAAAATACTCCAAGCACGCCCGTGATGTGCTGGAGTCTGCCAAAGTCTGCAAAACGCTTGCGCAGGCCACAGCAGGCTGCAAAATCACTGTCGGGACAACGGGCATTCTTTACCGCCACTGGAACGAGACATTCAGGACGCCCATAGCGCTTTGGCAGCTGAAGCAGAAGCTCGCGGGGTCAAAGGAAGGCAAAATCGCGCTTGTATTCGGGAACGAGGGCGTCGGGCTCTCGGAGAAGGACATTTCCGCCTGCGATTTTTTGGCCACCATCCCAGCCTCGAAAGAATACCCCGTGCTCAACCTCTCGCATGCTGTCGCCATTGCCCTCTACGAGCTTTCGGGCCTCAACACAGCATACTTCGCTCCTGCGAACGAAAAGGAAAAAGAACACCTCATTCTGGCGTTTTCAAGCCTTGTTGACCACTATTCAAAAGCCATGCGCAACCCTAAGAAGGTGAAAGTGGCATTCCGCAGGATGGTGGGAAGAAGCATGCTCTCTGACAAGGAGTGCGTGTCGATATTGGGGGTTTTGAGGCGGACATCGCGCGATTTGGAGAAAAAAGGGAAGAATAAATAGGCGAGCGGGCGAAAAACAGATGAAATTCGCGCAAAAAGGCAAAATGCAGGCGAAAAAATCAATGTGAGGGGGAGGGGAAAATGAAAAACAAGAAATTCTACGCGCTGACATTGGCGCTCTCGATTTCATGCTTGGTGCTCACAGCCATCATGTGGCGCTCGCCAAAGCTGCTGTTTCTTTTTTTGCTGGTGAATGGCAGCGCACTTGTAGCGATAGGTCATGCCAGAAAGCGCGAAGCCATCCTGTTCGTATTTTCGGCAATATTCGGGGCTGCAGCAGAGTCTTTCGTAAT
>JAHFEN010000164.1:1340-2637 GCA_023248455.1 Microcaldota archaeon
CGGGGCCTGGTCCTACCTCCAGCCGCACATGCTGGGCATACCATACTGGCTGCCCCTGGTCTGGGGTACTGCAGGCATCTTCCTGGCCCGGCTTTCAGATGCGATAAAGGAAAACGTCAAATTATAGCATTGCCAATTGCGCCTGGGCACGGGAATCCCTGCCAAGCAATTATAAACTGTTTGTGTTAGCAAATCATTAGAGGTGGGGTTTTGCACCGAAGACAATCGCACGAAAAATTCATTTCCAGTGCCAGAGAATACGTTAAAAAGGAAGCACCAATATTCCTCAATTCCGTGTTCGTCGCTCCGGTGCACAAGGACCATGTGAGGAAATTCCTGGATGAGAGCAAGCGAAATCAGGTCAATGAAGGCGGATGGATCCACTGGAGAAAGGTGTTCGGGCGAATCGAAGCAGCAATGTCTTCAAACAGAGCGAACGAAGTCATCGTTGACCAGGAGCTTCAAGAAAAGCGCGGAAAAAATGTGCCGGCACGAACGATGACGCGCAAAAAAAATGAGCCAGTTCCATTAGCAACGCGAAGCCCATGGCGCCTCTTCGATCCGCCAACCGAATCGCGTCAACTAACGAATGATGAGCTAATCCAAAAAACCATGCTTCTTGCGATTGGGGCAGATGAACGAATTACTAAGAAACTTTTAGACGTCTACATTCAGCTTAATCAAAAAACTGATCCAGATATAACGGAATTAAGGAATATCCAAATGCAATTGGAGCAGATTGAAGCTGGCAAAAAGGCTGCAAGAGCAGCTGTCAGCAAATGGGATTGACCGACTAGCTTCAAATCCAATACGTTTTCCTAGGACTACTTTTAGATTTAAAAAAGGCTTCCGCTGGCTACTAAAAAGAACAATTTCAGCCGCTAACTACCTCTTCCTGCTCTTGACAATCTTCACTTTGCTCGGAGTGAGCAGAATCTTGTCGTTGTCGATGCGCGCGATGTCGCCATTGATTTTCGTGACGTACATCTTGATGTTGTCAATGGTCTGCTTGAGCTTGTTCGGCTGCTTTGACATCGGCGAAACGTTCAAAAGGATGATGTTCCTCGCCTTGAGCTCCTCCATGATGACTGAAACATCGTTTTCGCTCTCGAGCGCCACAGGCTTGACGTAGAAATCCGCAGCCTCGTGGAGCACGTCAACGTTCTCCATTTCCACTGTGTTCATGTACTCCTCAAGGTTCATTTCCTTTGAAATGCCAATGCTCTTGGAGATCTTTTCAAGTATGCCCATATTCTCACCTCAGTAGTTGAAATGTTTCTGCGAGCGGATATTCGGA
>JAHFEN010000165.1 GCA_023248455.1 Microcaldota archaeon
CCGCCTCTCTTCAGCTCGCAAAGCTTGCTTGAAAAAGGCCCGCGCGCGCCCACCGAAACCGTGATCGGGGAGGCGCCAGCCAGGCTGTATGGCTTTTCGTCAAACCCAGGAAGCCAAAGCATCACAAACTGGCCCGGATCGGCATATGTTTTCATGTCTAGCGTTAGCGTGGTGACCGTGCTGTTTTCCCTTTCGGCTTTGATTATTCTTGCAATTTGGGGGAGCATTCGATCACTTCTCATCGAGCACTAGCTGCGAAAGTTTTAAGTAGCCGTTTTCCTTCATGAAGGAAGTTATCTCCGCGCAGACGTCCCTGAAGACATTCTTGCGCAATACCACTGCGCTGCCAACCCCAACAGCTGTTGCGCCTGCCATCATCATTTCAACAGCATCCAGGCCAGTGGTTACTCCTCCGGTCCCTATTATGGGCACATCTGGCCCGACCGCCTTGCGTATGTTGTAAACGCATTTGAGCGCCACGGGCTTGAGCGCAGGGCCGGAAACCCCTCCAAACCAGTTGTGCATCACCCCCTGCCTTGCGAAAGCATCGACATACATCCCGCCCATTGTATTTATGGCAGTTATGCAGTCCGCCCCTGAGTCAATGCACGCTTTTGCGATTTCGCCTATGTTTGGAACGTCAGGGGAAAGCTTCATTGAAATTGGTATGCTGGTTGCATTTCGAACGGCCCCCACCACTTCTGCTGCGTCTGCAGAGGAGGAAGCAAACATTTTGCCTTCCCTGTGGGTATTGGGGCAGGCAGCATTGATTTCGATCATGTGCGGTCTGGCTTCGGAAATCCGCCCGGCCACTTTTGCGAAGTCTTCAACAGAAAAAGCCACTATGCTTGCAATGACAGGCACGCCAGCGCCATTTACCGCGCGTTTTATTTCCCCTATTTCCTCCTCCACCCCTGGGTTGGAAAGGCCGATTGCGTTGAGCATTGCTTCTGGGGTGTCCACCATGGTCGGGTTTCTGTGCCCCTCGCGGGGCAAGAGGGAGCAGGATTTCGAGATGACCGCGCCTGCGCCCTCCTTGGCTGCGCGGATGAGAAGATAAGCGTTGTTCCCCCGGATGCCTGAAGCAAGAATCAGCGGATTTTTCATTTTCAGCCCGCAAAGCGAAACGTCCAGGAGCCCCATCGCAAACACTTTAACCTGCAACTCTTTTATTGGTGATGCGTCCTTCCCTTTCCTGAACCAGCAACATCTCTCAAGCTTTATTCTTCCCTCATCCTGGCATTCTGCCGAGACCTCTGGAGCCTGGTCAGCTTGCCCTTTTCGGCCATCCTGCGAAGCTCGGCAATTGCCTGGCGCACTGCGTTTTCAAGGTGAAAGTCGCTGGCTGAGGCTATGATGGATTTTTTGCCGTCAAGCCTGGACCGGACTGAGAAGCCCGAGCCCTCCTTCTTTATATGGAATACAATTGAGGATACTTCAAAGCTCTTGTCGAGCCTTGCAAGGAGTTTGTCGCCCTCGCGCTGTATTTCCTCCTGGTAATCGCGGTTTTCATGCGGCAGGCCGCTGACAAACACGCGAACTGCCTGTTCATATGCGAGCGTTGCGTGGAGGATGTCCTTTGCGGTGACAATGCCAACAGGCGAGCCACCTTCTGATACTATGAGCGCGGACACGCGCTTATCCAGCATCTTTTCCACGGCTGATGATAGCGATTCCGAGGCGCGGATGGTTTCTACCTGCTTTTTCATGTACGAAGCCACTGTTTGCCCGTCCATGGTCGTCTTTTCGCCCCCGCGGTAGAACCGGCCGGACTGGCGCGGGCTGGAAAGGAAGCTTGCGAGGTCGAAGACCGATATCAGACCTGCGATTTTGCCGTCATCGGTCACAACCAGCCTCCTGATATTGTGCCTGCGGAGCTCGCCCCTTGCCTGGCCCACGCTGGCCTTTATGTCCACGCTTTCAACAGGGGAGGTCATGACTTCGGAAACTCGCTTTTTGGAGAGCATTTTTTCCTTGAGAAGCTCGTTGAGAAGAGTTTGCCTGGTGATTGCGCCCTGTATCTTGCCGCGCGAAACCACGGGTATTGCCTTGAAGCGGCCGGCGAAGAAAGCGTTGCAGGCGTCCATCACGGTCGATTCGGGCGCAAGGGTTGGGGTGCGCTCTGCGATTGTTTCGCACTTTTCCTTGTCCGGGTGCGCGGCCCTCTGGCGGATGGAGCGCTCGTCGATGAGCCCGATGTACCGCCCGTCTTTCAGGACAAGCACCGGCAGGCCGGTTTTTGAGATTTCGTTCACGGCCTTTGAAACCGTCTCGGACGCATCAAGAACGCTAGGATGTTCGAGTTCCATGTGAGCCACCCCCTAATTTCACTTGCATTTGGAAGGCAGACAAGAAATATATATGGTGGGGTCGCGGATTCAGTTGGAATCCAGGCGGCAGTCGGTCAGTAGTTTTTCTCAGGCTTTATTGCAGGATCCTTGCGCATCAGAAGATGCGCCACTGTGGCGGCGCGGAGCACGTTCACCATCAGGGCATAAACGAGCGGGATGACTGGGACAAGGATCACAAGCGTGGCAGCCACGGAGAGGGCCAGCGTGACCTCATTGCCCACCTGGCTCAGCGGGCAGGCAGCAAAAAAGCCAAGCGGGATCTGGGAAAGCAGTGCGCAG
>JAHFEN010000166.1:0-1782 GCA_023248455.1 Microcaldota archaeon
AGGAAACGCCAATAATCGCAGAACTCGAAGCCATATTCAGTTCCCAGTTTAACCACGTTGTCCTGATTGATGATGCGAGGCTTTTTACGGGCAAAAATGATTACCCGAGCATGGTGCATCTGGCTGGTTATATAAAATCAAGGAAAAGGAATATGGATTTGGAAATAAAAGATGATGTGATACGGCTTATCCCTGACTCTTGAAAAGGGCGACGCGATGATCCTCTATTTTGACAACTATATTACCAACGAGCCTCTATGGAAAGGCCTCTACCACACATATGAAGTGCGCTCTTCCTGCAACTCATACAAGATGCCAGACAAGCTCTCTATAGCAATGTACACGCTGGCAAGCTATGCTGTGCTTGACTGGTCGGCAGTGATAATCAAGTATGAGCTCCAGGACAAGAGCCAGACCGAGAAGTTCGAAAGCTTCGTGCGGTTACTTTTTCCCAAGGCAGCGATAATCCGCGGCAGGAGCGACAACCAGGAGAAATTCAGGGAGTCGCTTAAGATGATCCGCAAGATAGGGGACGACTGGGTTTTCTATGCTGGCAATGTCGACCATCCTTTTATTGCAAGCGAAACAAAGACTCTTGCCGCATGCCTGACGCAGGCCAAAAAACTGAAAAAGAAGCATAAATTTGTTTCGATTTTTTATTCACATTTCGGGGAGAATCAGAGCCTCCCTAACCCCCAGTCATACACTTACTACAAGGTAGCGGAAATCATTGATGAAAACAAAGACTGCAAAACAATGTTTTTTACTCATAACAGCCCCTTCTTCAATTCCATACAGATAATGCACGTGGACATGCTAGCATACTGGATAGAAAGCAAGGATCTGGCCGGCAAGCGCCTTATCCGTGGTGAGTCGTTTTCGGGACTGGTTGACATACCTCCGCACGCCATCGTGGTGCCAAACCGCGAAATCTGCGCTCACTTTGATGGCTATTCACACGTGAAGTTCCACGTCCCTGTTGACCCGAATGATGTCATGCCGCCCCAGTTCATACCTGATGGGTTTTTTGAGGGGAAAATCAAGATCGCCTTTGGCTACCCCGATTATCGTGAAGGCTGGGTCAATGTAAACCCCACAAAGGAAAAGTACAGCTTCAGAAGCACGGAAGATGGAACTGACCTGAAGTTAGTGCCCGATGCCCTGCCTCTTTTCTGGAAAGGCAGGATTGCAAAGCTGGACATAAACCCGAAAGCGGATATGGGCATCATGAGAAAGGCTTATGAAAAGCATCTTGAATTGATGGCAAACCCATGGCCCTGCCACTCTGCGCTTGAAAGGAAAAAGATGGACCTCTGGATATTGGCAAATGCGCTTTCATATTTCGTAGAGAATCCTGAGGAGCTTGCTACAGTGAAAGACTACGGATGGAAGTTCAACGTGCTTCGCAAGAGGGCGCTTTATGCTGCAATAATGGCTGGCTACAAAATAGGTCTCCTCAAGAAAAAGCAGAAGAATGCGCATAAAATTGATGCAGCCTGAAGCCCCGACGGAACCCGCTTCTGGCCAGCTTCCGGGCGTTTCTCAAATATTTCAGCGTTTGCCCTGGCCATTTCTAAGCCCGAATATCTGGTAATCGAGGTGCTTGGAATATTCCTTGGAATCATAAAAGCCCCTACAGTCCAATAGGAACGGGCGCCGCAGCAGCTTCTTGAATTCCATTGGGGATATCCCCTTGAATTCCTCCCATTTGGTCACCAGGAGCGCGGCATCTGCACCTTTCAGGAGCTGCTCGTGGGTGCTGCAGTAAACTATACGATCGCC
>JAHFEN010000166.1:1792-2602 GCA_023248455.1 Microcaldota archaeon
TGGCGTTCTCAAGGGCCTTCGGGTCATATGCTCGAACCTTTCCTCCCTCTTGCAGAATGGCATCGATTATCTTGATGGATGGCGACTCGCGGATATCGTCCGTGTCAGGCTTGAATGCAACGCCCATGACTGCAATCTCCTTGTCTGCCAAGTCCCCAAGCACCCCCTTGAGCTTCCTTATGGTGGAATATATCTGCGATTCGTTGACGTCCACTATGCCTTCCACCAGCCTGGGCTTGTAGCCTTGCGAATGGGCGAACTGCCGGAGCGCCTTCACATCCTTTGGGAAGCAGCTGCCCCCGAACCCACAGCCTGGGATAAGGTAACTGGTCACACCTGAAAACTTGATCTGCCCGCCTTCCAGGCGCGAGAGCCGCTTGTCATATGCAACGCCCCTCATCACATCATACGTGTTCACCCCTCCCATGAGCTCGCATATCTGCGCTATCTCGTTGGAGAAAGAGATGCAGAGCGCAAAAAAGGAGTTGTTGGCATATTTTATCATCTCTGCCGTACGAATGTTGACATTGAGCGTGGGCGCCTTTGCAAACGAGTAAAGTGCGTTTATGACCTTTTTGGATTTCGGGTCGTTGGTGCCGATTATTATCCGGTCCACGTTCATGAAGTCCTCGATGGCATTGCCTTCCCTCAGAAATTCTGGGTTCATGCCAATTCCGAATCCACGGTAAAGGTCCTTGCCCGATATTCGCTCCACAACCTGCCCCAAAAATTCAGTGGTTCCGGGGACAACGGTGCTCTTGACAACGAGCGTGTGGAAGCCTTGCTTGCCCTTGAGAGCCTGCCCTATCT
>JAHFEN010000026.1 GCA_023248455.1 Microcaldota archaeon
GCGATTGAGGGAGCTTATGGTCTGGGGGAGATAGTTGTTTCGGGCTCGGTCACGCCGGACAGGTATGTTGTGGACAAGAATTCGCTATTAATCGAGGTAAAGGACGTTGCCAAGCAGACCTGGATGATTGCCAAGGTGAATGACCAGAACGTGCATGCGAACATAAAGGAGGAAATGCAATCCCGCCAGAAGCTCACTGACCAGCAGGTGATCGAGCTTGCAAAGATTGGCAAGAATATTGAGCAGCACTATGGCAAGCCGCAGGACATCGAGTGGGCGGTTGCAGAAGGGAAAGTGTTCATTGTGCAGTCGCGGCCCATCACAACCCTGAAGGGGGATGCGAATGTGCTCGCAGGGATTCCGGCAATGGGCGAAACGGAAAAGCCTGAGACGTTCGCGTCTGCCATGTCCGCAGTGCCGAAAGTGGCGTCTGCAGCAGCCGCAGCAGTGTCATTAGCCCCT
Organism: Microcaldota archaeon; assembly: GCA_023248455.1. Lineage (GTDB taxonomy): Archaea > Micrarchaeota > Micrarchaeia > Anstonellales > Anstonellaceae > UBA10161. The sequence goes on from JAHFEN010000026.1 coordinate 463, forward strand.
GCCAAAGTGGCAATCGCAGTTGGCGCGGCAGCAAAGGCAGCCCCAGCGCAGAGGAAAACAGAGGAGACAAGAGGTGGAAACGTGGCAAGCGGTGAACCTACTGCAGACAAGATAATCGTCAGGGGCCTCGGGGCCGCGCCCGGAATAGGAAAAGGCAGGGTGAAGATACTTGCAGGGCCGAAGGAAATAGGCAGGATGGAAAAGGGAGAGGTCCTGGTGACAGACATGACCACGCCGGACTTTGTGCCTGCCATGAAAAAGGCGTCCGCTATCGTCACGAACTCAGGGGGCATGACCTGCCACGCGGCGATCGTAAGCCGCGAGATGGGCATACCCTGCATTGTGGGGACCAAGAATGCTACGAGCATAATGCATGAGGGGCAGTTCATCACTGTCGACGCCTCTCGCGGCATAGTTTACGACGGAGACTTTGCGCTCGGCGGCGATAAGAAGGATGAAGCCCCAGGAAATACTGGGGGAGCATCTGCAAACGGCTTCTCCATAGTCCCCACTGGCACGAAAATATACGTGAACCTGGCAGAAGTGGACCTTGCCGACAAGGTTGCCAGGCTGCCCTGTGACGGCGTGGGCCTGCTCCGCGCGGAGTTCATGATAGGGGACATTGGCGAGCACCCTAAGAAAATGCTAAAAGAGGGCAGGGGCCAGGAATTCACAGACAGGCTTGCCGAGAAGCTGCGGGTGTTTGCATCAGCCTTCCATCCCCGCCCGGTTGTGTACCGCGCCACTGACTTCAAGACAAACGAGTACCGCAACCTCAAGGGAGGCGAGGAATACGAGCCGCAGGAGGCCAACCCCATGATGGGCTGGCGCGGCTGCGGAAGGTACATCACAGAACCCGAAGTGTTCTCCCTTGAGCTCAACGCGATAAAAAAGGTGCGCGAGGAATACGGCATGAAGAATCTCTGGCTGATGCTTCCGTTCGTGCGGAGGATAGGCGAAATCCGCGCCATCAAGGAAATGCTCAAAGCCCACGGGATGCACCGCACGCTGGACTTCAAGCTTTGGATAATGGTGGAAGTGCCCTCCACTGTCTTCCTGATAGACCAATTCTGCCAGGAAGGCATTGACGGCGTGTCAATTGGCTCCAACGACCTTACGCAGCTCATCCTCGGGATCGACCGGGACAACGCCACTCTTGCAGAAGGGTTTGACGAGCGCAACCAGGCAGTGCTCCGCGCCATCGAGCGCGTGGTGAAGGTGTGCAACGAGTACAAGGTGACCTGCTCGCTTTGCGGCCAGGCGCCCTCGGTGTACCCTGACTTTGCAGAAAAGCTCGTTGAGTTCGGGATAACCAGCATGTCAGTGAACCCTGATGCTGTGGAGCGGACCAGGCGTGTGGTCGCTTCTGCCGAGATGAAAGTGCTCCTCAAGAGGCTTGCCAAGCTCACCGCAGACCAGCCGCATGACGGCAAGAACGAATTGGCGGACTAGGGTGTTGGCATGGAGCGGGAATGCATCACGGCACTGCTGGCCTTGTTTTTGCTTTTTTCAGGCTGCGCACAAAGCCCGCAGCCCCAGCAGGATTACACCACAAACGGAGGTAACAGCATGGCGAATACCAGTGGAAACGCAGCGCTCACAGTTTCAAAGGGTGACTCCGTCAGGGTGGACTACACGGGAAAGCTCGAGAACGGGACTGTTTTTGACACCAGCTTGGAAGAGGCGGCTAAAAAGGCAGGCCTGGAGCCCAGGCCTTCATACGAGCCTCTGGCATTCGTGGTGGGCGCTGGCCAGATGATTTCAGGTTTTGATTCGGCTGTGGTGGGCATGAGGGAGGGGCAGGAAAAAACAGTCAAGCTGCTTCCTGCCCAAGCATACGGCGACAGGTCCTCTGACCGCGTGATTGCAATCCCGGTTGCGAACATAGGGAATTCCAAGGATATAAAAGTGGGCAGCATGCTCTTTGCGCAGAACGGGGCAGTGGGGAGGGTGGTTGAGATCGGCAACGGCACGAACGCCACTGCCAAGGTGGACTTCAACCACGAGCTTGCAGGCAAGACGCTTGTGTTCACCATCAAGATGCTAAGCATAACAAAAGCCAAGTGAAAAAAGGTCACTCGCCATTATTGCGCAGCAAGGCTGCCAGCAGAACACGGGTGTATGGATGCTTGTGGAAGAGGGCGCTTCAAAAAGGAAGCCGGACTGGTTCGGAATCTCCTGGTACGGCTTTCTTGCTGCTTACTGCATATATGAGATTGCAACTGGCGCAAAGGAATTGGCTTACCTAGTGGCAGGCCCTCTCTACTTTTCAATCGTGATTTTTTGCTCTTTTTTTGCCTTTGCTCTGATTATTGGAATTTTATCACAGCTTTTGGCTTTCATAACTAGAAGGAAGGTATTTGGCGTGGAGCCCCTCCCAGTTACTAAAAAGACCCTTGAATCCTTTTTTATCTTGCCATTAATGGGTTTATCGCTCATAGCCGTTGCGTTATACTTTTATGACAAGATGGACAGAGATTATGTCGGGGAATTGGGGGGCTTGAGCGTGCAGGCGGTTTTTGCGATGACTTTCCTGCAGCCAGCCATTGCCTCGATTCCAAGAAGGCAGGAAGGAAGCGGCTGGCGCGGCTTTGCTGAAAAGTGGCTCAGGGGAGCATTGAGCAGCATATTCATACCGAGCTTTGTGGGCGTGATTGCAATATTGGCAGGGTCGTTTGCCCTGACACTTCTGCTCGGTACTGGAGATTTGGAAGCCCAAGTATACCGTTTTCTTTTCTACTTCTTTGCCATCTTCCTCACGTCCTACAGGCACTTTCTGGAAAAGGCAGGAAAAAATCTGCGGAACGGTATTGAGAGGAGGGAATGGGTGAACAAGGTCATTTGCCTGGTGTTGGGCTCGCTTGCGGCAGCAGCCGCATTGCACCTGCCCATAACCTATCTTGCAGAGGCTATGGGCAAAACGCAGAAATTCCTTGTGATCTTCTTTTTTGCCTATCTATTCCTGGCTTATGCACAGACATTTCCGAAGTGGTACGTTGAGATGCTGGAGGAGAAGAAAGGCGCCAAGGCAAAGACGGCTGCTTGAGCTGGTTCGGGCTGAATGGCCCCGATGCACGTTTTTATCCTTATGCTGCAATAAAGTGCCTGGTTCTTATGCGGATAATTCTTCAGTTCCCCGAAGGGCTGAAAGCTAAGGCAATGGGGGAAATGGCAAAGCTAGAAGCACAGGGGCACGAGGTGTTCATAGCCGCTGCTCCATGCTACGGGGCATGCGACTTGTGCCTGGATGAAGCGCGCAATGTAAAGGCTGAGAAAATAATACACTTCGGGCATGCTGAATTCATGAAGGTGAAGGCGGACATTGAAATTGAGTACAGGCCCTACTTTTCGGAGATTGACTGGAAAGTTGGCAAGAAAGTGTTGGACAAGGCGGCAAAACTCCTGCATGAGATAGATGCAAAGAGAGTCTCCCTTGTTTTCCCTGTGCAGCACCTTGAGAATTCGAAGCGAGTAAAGGCAGAGCTCGAAAAAACTGGCTTCCAGGTAAAGTTCGGAATGGGAGGCGCGCACGTCCGCCACGCAGGGCAGGTGCTGGGATGCGATTCGGATGCTGCGGTGAATGCAGGCAAAGTGGATGCTGTCCTTTATTTCGGAGGGGGGAAGTTCCACCCGACCGGACTTCCATCGACAAAGCCGGTCTTGTGCGCTGACCCGCACCTAGGCGACTCCTACTGGATTACAGATGAGATAAGGCGGGTGGAACGGAAAAGGCAAGGCTCCATACTGGCTGCGACGGAGGCAAAGTCATTCGGCATACTGGTGAGCACGAAATGCGGGCAGATAAACATGGCAGGCGCGAGAATGGCAAAAAAGCTCTTGGAGAAAAAAGGGAGGAAAGCCGCGCTGCTTGTTGCAAACGAGCTGAGCCCAGTTTCGCTTGCGAATTTCATGAGTTTTGACGCTTACATAAACACTGCCTGCCCGAGGATAAATGATGACACGGACAATTACGGAAAGCCGGTTGTTAACGTGGCTGACCTCAAAAGGCTGCTTGAGCTGATGTGCATTCCGTGAAACAGAGTGCATCAGACATAGAGCGATGCGTCGCTCTATGCTGATGGTTTAAAATGGTCATGGCATTCATTTTATAGGTGTGGTGAGTTTCATGTCGATTATAATAGGGCTTACAGGGGAGAACTGCGCTGGCAAGGGCACTGTTGCAGATTACCTGGTGAAAAAGGGCTTTTACTACTACTCGCTGTCAGACATAATACGCGAGGAGCTGGTGAACGAGGGACGGGAAATATCCCGGGAGGCGCTCATTTCCAAGGGAAACGATCTTCGCAGGAATTTCGGCTCGGAAATACTTGCAAAAAGGACGATTGACAAACTTGAGGCAGACAGGAATTATGTCATTGACTCCATCAGGAACCCTGCCGAGGCGCAAGCGCTCCTTGCCACCGGGAAGATGACGCTTATCTATGTCACCGCGCCTGCCGAGAAGCGTTTCGAGAGGATGAAATCCAGGAGAAGGGAGGGCGACCCTCGGTCATTCGAATCCTTCAAGCTCATTGACAGGCTGGAACTGGAGGGCAGGGACCAGCATGGCCAGAGGCTTGCAGAAGTATTCGCGCTTGCCGCCAAGAAAGTGGAGAACACGGCGGACTTCCGGGAGCTTTATGAAGCGATGGATGCAGTGCTTGGGGAAATATCGGCTGAATTCAAGCCCAAACGGCCGAATTGGGACCAGTATTTCATGAACATTGCAAAAGTTGTCGCATCGCGCAGCAATTGCCTGAAAAGGCACGTTGCCGCAGTTATCGTGAAGGACAAGCGGATTGTGTCGACAGGGTACAATGGCACGCCCCGAGGAATCCGGAACTGCAATGAGGGGGGCTGCCCGCGTTGCAACTCATTTGCCGAATCAGGGACCAAGCTGGATGAGTGTGTGTGCTCGCACGGGGAGGAGAATGCCATTGTGCAAGCTTCGTACCATGGGATTTCGATAAAAGACGCTACAGTATACTCCACATTCTCGCCCTGCCTGCTTTGCACAAAGATGATAATCAACTCGGGCATCCGCGAAGTGGTGTACAACGCGGATTACCCGCTTTCAGAAATGCCGCTCAAGCTCCTTCGCGAGGCAGGGATAACTGTAAGACAGGTGAGGGTAGAGAAGGAATGAGTACGCTCGTATTTCACCTAAGCTGAGAAAGTTCGTGATGGACTGATTCTGTTCAGGCAAAAAAATCAGAAGGCTTGGCCCCTTCCATTGTTCGCTGAACAAACCCTTCGGGTATCTCCTTTTTTTTCGGCTTGCCGACGATTTTCTCAAGCTCAATGGAAATTGGGGAGAGAAAATCATGTTCATGCAGCTTCATTTTCTGGATTTTCTCGCTGTATTTTTCTGCGAATCCCTTAAGAGTCATATCAAGAAACTCGCCATGCTCCTTGTCAGAAAAGCCCATGCGCTTTTTTATCACTTGGCCTATCGCTTTGCTCAGTATCTCATTGAATTCAACGTCTGGAATCGCGATATATTGCACATTATTGGCAAGTAGATCCTTCATCTTTGTATTGGCAATTGCGTCTAATGCTTTTTTAAGAGACTCCATACCAGAGGGTTTTCCACTCACGGATGGTGGTTCATCCTTTTTTGTTTCCCACCTCATATCGCAGAATTCATAAAATTCAGGGCAGGCCTTGTTTTTATCCACGTAGAATTTCTCAAGGTATGGCCCTATGTGGTATTGCTGGTATTCGATATTGAAATACGTCTCGATGGAGTCTCTTTTTTTCGTGTTTTCTGCCAGATGGATATTGTGGGGCATGTAGCGCTGTCCGGAGACAAAATCCATGCCGTCTCCTCTGAATTTTTTGGGAAGCCCAATGTGTGTCTGCACAAGGTAAGTGCCAAGCTCATTGACATCCCCTGGCAAGTCATGAGCTCGTCTGAAAGAATGCGCTGATTCGTGTATCGTAACATTGAAGATGTTGATTATCCATTCTGCTTTTTCCTTTGTTACTGGCTGCTTTTGTTTTTCCTTTTCCAATGTTAGAGGGTAGACTGAGCCGGGAAGGAGTATAGCATGTTTATCAGGGGAATAGCCTCCAGCGCCTGCCAGGCCAGTTCCAATAAATAAGGCTGGCAAGTTCTGGCTTTTGCCGGGGATTGCTCTTGTGTCAAACAAGTACCTCATTGCCAGGTAGCTTGCCAGAACTTCCTCGCCTTTTATCTTTGGACCCAATACCTTCAGCTTCTTTTGGGCTATGGCATATGACACTTCGTTTTTCACCCAATTCTGTTCCTTTTTCAAAATCCAGTTGCAGAAATCGTCGATTTTTCGCTCCACATAATCGTTTAGGGCATTGTTGTCTTTGTAATATTTCTTCAGCACGGAGCGGAACTCCTCTGCAATTATTTGGCTGCTGCCAACAAATGTCGGGTCAAAAGAAAGCTCTGCCGGCCCAACCATTTTTTTGCCAATCTGCATGAAACCGCTTCCAGCGCCTTTTGCGTTTTGAGGCTTAAAATCCTGCTACTTCACAACAGTCCCGCCGTGGGGCTTGCCTTCGACTGCCTTGCGTACGTCGAGCAGATTCCTTCCGTGGATGAAGTGCGCCTCTATTCTTGAGCGGGCTATGAGCTTGCAGGCGAGGAAGTCGAATACGAAATGGGTCCCTGCCCTGCGCATGTCGTTTTTCCCTGCAAGGTCGATCATCTGCGCATAGCTCATCCTGCGGTACTTCTTTGCGTTGTGGTTGCGCACTGGGTTGTCGCTGTACACCCCGTCGATGTTTGAGAGGTTGATTATCCTCTTGCTCTTCAGGCACTCTGCAAGAAGGACTGCGTCGCTGTCCGTAGTTATTCCCGGGATGGTGCCGCCCATCACTACGAACCTGTGCGTTTTCGCCTGCTTCCGCGCAGACTCGAAAGTCTGGCACGCCACCCGGTTGGCGTCTTTTTTTATCGTGTCGATGACGAACTGCGCGTTCTTCTTGGTTGCCTCAATGGCAGCCTCGTCAGCCTCGAACTCGCTTGCTCCTTTTTTCCGCGCCGCGTCCGCCCACTGCCGAGCCAGCCTGCCCCCTCCCACAACTATGCCGAAATTGTACTTTGTCGTGCGAAGCACCCTGAAAAGCGAAGAAACGTATTGCTGGTCGGGCTTGCCTGGGTTCACAAGCGAGCCGCCCAGCGAGATTACTACGGTTAGCATGAGCTTGTTGCTTCGGGCATGTTTTTAAACCCTCATTTGGAGAAGCAACCACCGTGCGGGCGCAAGGCGTGGCAGGAAGTCCAAGGGTGAGCAAGACGCAACAGAAGGTTTCGCGCCACGCCATGCGGAGGATTCGATATGGCAAAATCAAAGCTCGCGTCAGACATCGGGAGAATAGTGAAGGAGCTTGAAGTCCGCGAGAAGGAGCAGGA
>JAHFEN010000167.1 GCA_023248455.1 Microcaldota archaeon
ATTCCTACCATTCAGCTTTCCATAGCTTGGGAAAGAGGAGAGCCTGAAAAAGATCCTGCCACCCCTGTCCCTGTAGGCAACCCCACTATGAAGCAAGTCATCCACCACTTCAGCCATCTCATTGGTATAGTCGCTGACATGCGGATATGCCTGCGCAGGCAGCACTCCGAGTGTGCGCATGTCCTCTCTGAAAAGGCGCTCGTATTTCCGGACCATTTCTTTCCTTTTCATGCCGGTTCTTCTCATCTCCTTGAGGATCGCCCAGTCATAATCAGTTATATTCATGGCATGGCGCACGCTATAGCCTAAATAGATCAGATAGCGTTTCAACACGTCATCTAAAATGTATGTCCTGAAGTTTCCCAGGTGCGGCCTGGCATAAACCGTGGGCCCGCACGTGTAAAGCTTCACATGCTTTCCCTTGATAGGGCGGAAAATCTCCTTGCTTCTCGCAAGGCTGTTGTAAAGCCGCAGCATGTCAAATCCTCATTTTCTCAAAGCTCTTGCTGCCAATGAATATGAAGACGGCAGAGAATGCAATCAGCACGCCTATGTCAACAAGAGGTCCGAATGCCGTGGTGCCCAGCAATGCAAACCTCATCAGGTCCACGCCATAGGTCATGGGATTTATGGTGACTGTGAAGCCAAGGTAGGCCGGAAGGTTCGAAATCGGGAAGAGCGCCCCTGAGAAAAGGAACATGGGCCACATGACAAAGCTCATGACCAGGTTGAATCCGTCAGGCGAAGTCATGTTCGAGCCTATTATCAGCCCAAGGCTCACAATGCACATGGAAAGCAGCAATGATGCAAGGACTGCTAGCAGTGCGGCTTGCGGGGTTGCCATTGAAAGCAGAATGCCGATTATGAGAAGCGCAGCCACCTGCAGGAGCACGTCGCTCATCCCCCCGAGCATTTTCCCAAGGAAAACCGCGCTCCGCGGCACTGGCGCCACCAGCACCTCTTTCAGGAAGTCCAGTTTCCTGTCCCAGATTATGTAAAGCCCGTAGAAAATGGATCCGAAAAGAACAGCCATGGAAACTACTCCCGGGAATATGAAGGTCTGGTAATTCACGCCCGAAATTTCCACAGTCGCGCCCAAGCCCCCCCCGAACGCGAATATCCAGAGAAGCGGCGTCACTATGGCTGAGATTACCCTCTCCTTTTCCCTGAAGAAAACCGTGACTTCGCGCAGCCAAACCGCATAAATGCCCTGTAGCAATCCCATGGTGTCACCTGTCAGCCTGGCTGTTCATTATCCTGTCCCAAAAGCCGCCCTCGGCGGCATCCTCCCGAATGCCCCTGCCTGTATACTTTATGAAAACATCGTTGAGCGTGGCAGGGTGCATGTCAATCGATTCCACTCCTTCCGCCTGCCGCAGCATCTTGGGCAGGTTCTTGTGAGAGTGCAATATGGACACGCTCACCCCTTCACTCCCAACCTTGATGTTCCTCACGAACGGCATCCTTCGTAACTTTGCTGCTAGCTTTTTCGGCTCGGATGTTTTCATGAACGCAACATCCCCCCCAAGCTCGGCAATCAGCTCAAGCGGCCTTCCCCTGGCAATCACCCTGCCGCGGTCGATTATGGCAACCCTGTCCGCGAACTGCTCAGCCTCCTCAAGGTAATGCGTGGTGAACACAATGGTGGTCCTTTCCCTGACAGCCATCTTCTTTATGTATTTCCAGATATGCTGGCGGGTCTGCGGGTCTAGGCCTGTCGTGGGCTCGTCAAGGAACAGTATTTTCGGGCTATGAAGTATTCCGCGCGCGATTTCCAGGCGCTTTCTCATGCCGCCCGAATACTCCTTTATCCTGCTGCCCTGCCTCGCAGTCAGTCCGACCAGCTCGAGCATGCTGTCTATTCTCTCCTTCCTTCCCTTGCCTGGCATGCCGTAGAGAAGCGCATGCATCTCCAAATTTTCCCTTCCGGAAAGCAGGTCGTCCACGCTTGGCTGCTGGAACACCACCCCGATCTCCTGCCTTACTTTAAGAGGCTCCTTCAGCACATCGTAGCCGGCAACCACCGCGTGCCCGCCTGTGGGCTCAAGAAGCCCGCATAGCATTGAAATGGTCGTAGTCTTGCCAGCGCCGTTCGGGCCCAGGAGCGCGAAAACTTCGCCTTCCGGTATCTCCAGGCTCAGTCGGCTGACTGCCTTTATCTCCCCGAAGCTCTTGGAAAGCGACCTCATGCTGATGGCTGATTTGCTGCCTGCCATAAGAAGACCAATGAAACATGCGTAGAAACTCTTTTTAAAACCCGCATGAACCCTTTTCAGTAGCTGCTATTCATGTTCGGAAAAGGTGAAAAATCATGCCTGAATGGGAAAATCGGCCCGGGGATTTGCGAAAATGGGCCCATGCGGCTGCTTTCCTAGTCGCTGTCAATCCTGGGCGCGAGATAATATGCGACCTTGGCAGACTCGACCTCGTACTCCACCTTGAGAGGCGCGTTTGTCTTCAGGTGGATCAAGATGGGCGAATTGTCAGGCGCGGCCTTGACAATGTCATCCAAATACTGCAGGGGGAAGGTGGCCTTTGCCGGCTTGTCCACCTTCATCTCGATTATCTCCTCGCTCTGC
>JAHFEN010000168.1 GCA_023248455.1 Microcaldota archaeon
GGGATCAAGGATATTGAATAACGTCAGCTTCGAGTACACTGAATATCTGGAGGGCGTTCCGATTTCAAAAACAATGCACGCCACGCAGCCTTTGATGCTCAAGTGCATCGGATTATCCAACTGAGTTCATCTTTTTGCAGCTCCCAAATTGAATATGTCCCACTTCAAATTTTTCGTCCGCTCAAGCTCGTCAGCCATCTGGGAAACAAGAGAGGACTTAATGCGCTTATAGTCGCCGGGTTCCATTGGCGCGTTCCCAATAGCATTCGTCAAATTCTTGGCGTTGAAGCAGAACATCGAGTCGCGGACGTTTTCGCAGTTGTGCAGGAAATAGGCGTCGCTGCAGGCATGGCAGTTGTCGCATTCAAACGCCCGCGTTATCCTTCTTGAGTAGTAAGTCTTGAGGCAGAATGAGCAGCCCCAGGTGGCGCTGCAGCCAAACATGCTCTCCGAGCTTTCAGCCCAGAAGCAGTGCGAGCATTTCTTGGACCAGATAAATGCCGACCCCTCGTAGCAGTCCACGCAATCGATCGCGACAGCAGCGTTGCGGCTGTTTGTCACCCTGCCGGCTATCTTGTCGAGATTAGTATAAGCAACCGGATGCAAAATTTCCACCAGGCTGCCAAAGTCCAGCGAAATCTTTTCAACTGCATTTTGGTCTAGCTGGAATTTCCCTATGTCGCGCATCTCGTCTTCAGTTACCATCCGTTTTTCCAAATCCCACTTTTTCAATAAGTGCGCGCGGTAGCCTCCAACCACCACATTGTTGCCTGTAAGCGAGGATTTCAGGTTGAAGTTCCTTGGCACGTGCCTGTAAAGATAACTAGCGTGCCTCTCAATCCCTGAAAGCTCCCGTCCGAGCAACAAGGAGGTTGCCTGCCCGAATCCCTTCTCAATCGGCGTTATGTCAAATGCCATTTCAGGCGCTTTTTGGAGCTTGAGTCTTTGGTCAGGCTTTTTGTCAGAACAAGCTTCAATAAGCGAAAGCAGCGAGAACACCTTTTTTTCCTTGCGTATTTTTTCCGCTATCTCGCCCAGCAGTTTTGCTTTCAGTGAGCCATATTTTTCTCTGGAGAGCTGCGTATTGCCTATCTTATAGCCTCCGTTGTAAGTGCCGAAGCAGAAGATGCACTCGTGGCAGTTCTGCGTTTTTGCGCAGTAGTAGCAGTCTGAAAGCACTTCCACCATGTGGCACTCAAAGCAGCGCTTAAGCTCGCTTCCCATGCACTTCACTATGTGCTCTGCCTTAGTTGAGCCAAATATCCCGAAGCAATATTCGCCGCCTTTCACGTAGCGCGAGTAGCCCACATATTTCGAGTCAGTGATCACTGTGGAATCAAGGACAAAGTGGCTCTCAAGAACGCTAGACGAGTTTTCGACAAGGCTAGAATTCCCAAGGATTACGTTGCCGGCGTAGCTTGCCCTTTCCTGCACTGCCTGGATGATGCCATCAATGTCCTTCATCTCATTTATAGAAATAGGGGCGAATTTCTTCCCAAAGTCATCTTCGTCAAATCCGCAGTATTTTGCATTTTCCGCGTAGTCATCCACTGAAAAAGTTACTCTCTTCCCCGAAAGCGAAGATTTCTCCATTCTCAGCTTTTCGCCATACTCGCGCAGCCACTCATCGCAGTCGGCAAGCGGGGCCGTCTCCTGCCCGAAAATCACCCTGCACGTGGAACGCCAAGCCTTGTCCATGGCTTCAAAGACGGGGGAAGCCATCAAAACTAGCCCTCAATCCGCGCTTTTATGACGCTATAAATGGAATTGTAGGTGAAAGGCTGCGGGGATGCGTATTTCTTGCCAAGCAGCCTGTCATCGGTTCCTGAAATCGCGTAAATCCTTTTTATCATCTCCACCTTGATCGAAGAGAGCAGCGTCTTGGGCTCTATTTTTATGCCACCCGAATCGATTGCCTGCATTATTCCCATCTGCTTATTGGCTATTTTGTCCGCAGCCTCACTGTCAACGCGGATTACTATTGTGGGCTTGTCTATGGTGTGCATTTCGAACGAATAGAGCTGCCCTTTCCTTGTCTCAATCCCCATAGGACGGTTCCCTATGTACACGTTTATCTTTTCGTCGCCGATGAGCATGCGGGCAGACTGCGGTATCTTGCCCTCCACATTTGCAAAGTAATAGTCCAGCAACTGGTCCCTGGTCTGTGTCAAGTAATACGCGTTTGTAAGCTGCACGAAGAAAGCAATGAGCACCAGCGGCGCAATCTTCATGCTGTCTTTATGCAAAGCGTCAATAAAAACTTGTTGGTGGTGTTAAGTCAACTTCAAATCTATACACCTAGGTAGAAGGTAGAGCCGCATGGGGTAGTCCTTCACACCCCTGTGCCATCTGGCCACCGCCTTCTGCCCTTATAGCTCTCTGAACCTCTATGGTTTGCTCTATCACACCAAATCTGCACTGTCTTTCTGCAAACCCCAAACACCGTAGCAACAAGGCTTTTATTTTCAGTCCGCCTTACTGCTTCCACGAGACATTTTCTGGTGCTGGGGAAGAGATATTTGCGCATCTTTGACCCTCCGGC
>JAHFEN010000027.1 GCA_023248455.1 Microcaldota archaeon
AGATTCAGCCTGTGCTGCCTGCGAGCATGCCGCCCAGTATGCTGGAAAGCGCGAAGCGGATTCCGAAAAGTATCCCGAGCGCAATGGCAGCCAGGAGAGGGAAGTACTTCAGGCCGTCCACGCGCCTGCCAGAGGACATAACGCCAACTGCCATGCACCCGAAGAATACCGTTATCACGATCGCAGAGGAGGCAAAAAGAGCAACCGCCTCGGGCGTGAACAGGAGCTTTCCCTTGAAAATACCGACCGAGCCCGAGAGCGCCGCCATGCCGGAAGTTCCAGCGCTGCCAATCTTGCTCCTTATCAGGAGCATGATGTCCACCAGAAAGGTGGAAACCCCGTAGAGCATGGGCGCCCCGAATGTCACTGCCGCCACTATGAAAAGGACGTAATTGAGTATTATCGAGTTTATCTCGCGGCGCACCGAGCGGAACTTCCTGATGTCAAGCGCAGTCCTCTCAAGGAGCTCGGCCATGTCGCCTCCAGAATGCAGCCCCTCCACGATGAGCCTGATGGTCTTATCAAGCGTGTTGGACTTTATGTGCTCGCCAATGCCCATTATCACCTGCTCAAGCGGCATGCCGGTTATGCTGTGCTTGCCAGCCTTGTTTATCGCCGCAGTGAGCGGGCCGAACTCGTCGCGGGCTGATACGATGAGCGCCTTGTCTGGCGTGAGCCCGGAGCGTATGTTGGAGGAAACAAGGGACAGGAAATCAGGAAGGACCTCCTCGACCTTTGCCGCGCGCGAGTTGGCTCCAAGCATCAGGTAGGTGTAGACCACGATGTGGGTTATTCCGAACGCAAGCACGCTAGCCGCGAGCGCGAGCGTGGGGTCTGAGGTGAGGGCCACTGTAATTATGCCGACTGATGCGAATGATACGGCCAAAAGATAGGTGGAAAATCGCCTGGCGTCCATCTCAATGTCGTTGTAATTGAGGAGCCCGCTCCAGAGCCTGATGTATTTTTTCAGCATATGCCCGCCTTAGATAGCCACTACTGGCCTTCTGCTTTCGATAAGCCCTATGAACATGTACTGCACGAATATGAGCACGCCAAGAATGAATACGAATATCGTGTCGGTTATGGGCACCTCCACGAACGAGGAGATGACCATCATGAAGATGAGTGAGATGGTGGGCACAATGATGCATGCCATCAGGTACATTATTGCCAGCGTGTTCAGCTGCGCCCCGTAATTGCGCATCTCGATCCTCTGTTCCTCAGAGAGGAATTCCACTATGTCTGCAAGCACGGGTCCGATGTCTGTGCCTGCTTTCACCGCGTTTGACATCTGCCATAGGATGCGGCTGTAATAATACGAGGGGTTGCGCATCGCCGAGTCCTCGAGCGCATCAGCCAGGTTAATGCCACCCTGCACGCTGGTCACTATCTTGTCAAGCTCATCTGACACTGCGCCATAGCCATGCGAAGCCGAAACCAGCGCCTCAAAGAGCGGCACGCCCGCGGTGGTCTGTATGCGCAGGTGCCTTGCGGCAAACAGTAGATCCCTGTCCATCTGCGCGACTTTCTTGTTCCCCAGCCACTTTGGATAGACCATACAGAAGAAGAAAACTGCCATTGAAACAGTCAATGCGGCAATAAGCCCCCATAAGAGCGGGTTTGCAAAATTGATTTTGTAGAGAACCATATAAACCAGCACTTCGGTAAGAATGAAATAGAGAAGCGAGTTCAAGACAGATAGGCCCACGTACTCGCGAGCCGTGATCTCAGAGTCCAGCTTGTGAAGCTCCTTTTCAACGAACTTCAGGTTGCGCAGCACGTGCGAGGCTATTCCATAAAAATAGTGGGCAGGCACCATTGCCTGCCTTTGCGGAACCAGGAGCAGGGGCACGCTCACGTTGGATTTTTTCTTGGCGCCCATGTGAAATCACCCAGGGGTGCTGCTTTTATTGCATCCTTAGGCCTCAGCTCATTTGGCAATCTTCTTCATGAGGCTTTCGCGGTCGTCGTAATACTGCACTATGGTCTTTCCGACCTCCTCCACGCTGTTGATTTTCTTTTCTGCCAGGTAGTGGAGGACCTTTGCGCGCTCCTTTATGGACGCCTTTATCTCCTCGTCATCCATGCGCGTGTAGGTGCGGAGGGTCTCAAGCATGCGCACGCTCGGGTTCTCCTCCTCAAGCCTGTCGCGGTTCGAGCGCCAGCGGTAGACTATGTTCGCCCTCACGCTCTCGCCCTTTTCAGAGGGTATGAGCTCGCCGATTTTAAACACCCTCCGGATTCCGCTTCTCCTGTCGCGGTACATTGAAAGCACGAAGTGCAGCGACTCCAGAACAACCTCCGGGAGCTCAATGGGCGGGCTCACCAGGCGCTTGAACGTCTCGAAAACCGTTTCCGCGTGCATGGTGGCATAGACCGAGTGCCCTGTATGCATTGCCTCAAATAGCACTTCCGCCTCCTCTGCCCTCCTGATTTCCCCGACTATGATGCGGTCAGGCCTCATGCGCAGCGCGTTCACCATCAGGTCCAGCATTGACACTGACCCTCTCCCTTCCCTTCCGCCCTCGCGCACCACCATGGGCACCCATTGCAGATAGGATGGGAGGGTGATTTCGCGGGTCTGCTCGATCGAAATGACGCGCTGGTTCTGCGGTATGAAATTGCAGATGACGTTGAGGATGGAGGTCTTTCCCGCCCCAGTGCCTCCAGAAACCAGGATATTGAGTTCGTACTGCATGGCAAGCCAGACAAAGGCTGCCACTTCCTCGGAGATGGTGTTGGCAAGAATCAGGTCGGTGATTGTCCAGGGCTTACGCGCGAATTTCCTTATCGTTATGGTGTTCCCGAACATGGATATGGGCGTGAGGGTAGCATTCACGCGGTCGCCTGAAGGAAGGTATGCGTCGAGGAGCGGATCCTGCGCGGTGATCTGCCTGCCCACGCGCCTGCCAATCAGGCTTGCATAGTCCCAGATTTTCGCCTCGGACTCGATGTGCAGATTTGTTGTGCACCATCCGTATTTCTTGTGGTATATCCAGACTGGGTCGCGGGCGGAGTTGACGCATATCTCCTCCAGACCGTCGTCATGCAGCAGGAATTCCAGGTCCCCAAGGCCCAGAAGCTCCTGCACCATGTGGCCAGCGAGCTCCTGCGCCTTCTGCTCGGTCAGCCTTGGAATCCTCTCCTTCACAAGCTTAAGCGCAAGATCGTTGAATTTTTTCTTGAGGTCCGCCATCAGCTTGATGTCAAGAACTTCGGCGGAGGTCAGCCTCACCTGCTTCAGCAGTTCCATCTTCACAGTCTCAAGGTAGGCTGCCGTTGCAGGCTCGGGCCTGGGCACATAAAGGCTGTAGAGGGGCACTGTCCCGCTTGGCTTGAAAATCGTGACAGTCGATTCTATGCCGTCAGCTGTTAGCTTGTAAGTTTCAAGCTGCTTTGAGGCGTCCGCCCTGGGCGCGTCTGGTTTATCCTTTTTCGGTTCAGCCATGGTTTCATCCTATGACTCAGGCCTGTGCAGCTTCATCTTCCCGAATATGTTGTACTCCAGTTTCAAAAGGCCGTTTTTTTCAAGAGAGTTGGCGTACTCCTCGACTTCCTGTATTGTGAGGTTGCATTTCTTTGCCACCTCGTCAGCGGATGCCGAGCCGCGCCTCTGGACATAATGCACGATGTGGTCAATGGCGGTGTTGCCCTCCAGCATGTCCATCTCCAGCGCCTTTTCCTTGGTGCGCACAGGGAGTTTGCCCCCCTCGGAGAGCATTTTGGACATCTCTTTTCTAATATCGGAAACTCTCACAATGCCGATCACTTTTTTTTCCTTGTCAAGGACCGGGATGACATCCACGTTCCTGTGCACCAAGAGAAGGAGCATGGAGAATATGTCAGCATCTGGGTGCAGCCATGTCTTGGTCGATCGGATGTGCTTGCTCACGACATCGGTGCGCACCTTGTCGGTGTCAGCCCTGCTCACGCCGACAAGTCCCCTTTTCACGAATACCGCTGCAAGGTCGGAAGTGAGGAACATGCCTATGAACTTGCGGGCGCGGATCACTGGCGCCTCGGACTGGTCGTTGCTCGCGAGTTTCTTTGCAGCCTCTGCAAGCGTGTCATCCGCCTCAAGCGAAAGGAAATCCTTCACCATTATTTCCGAGACTTTCATGGAAAACCCTTTATGCAATCCTTATCCTTCCGGTCTTGTTTGCTGCTGAAAGCACGCTTATTGTATCGTTAGCCTCGACATATGCTGGATTCGTCAATCCAATTGAAGCTTTTAAACCTATATTCCCGCTGTAGTGCACCTGCACGGCAGACGCAGGGGCGAATTGCACAAAACCGACCAGGCTCCCGCCCTGCGTTATGTTTAGCCTGCTGGTGCCGTTCTTATCCAAGGACATCTGGCCGCTGTCGAATATTGGCACCAACCTAGTGTCCCGCACGAGTATGCGCACGCTTGTCCGGTTCTCGCTGGAATTTGAGACCGCCCCCCAGGATGCGCCATCAGCCCAGGAAGGCTGGGAGGTAATGTTCAGTTCATAGCTTCTAACGCTGCCTGAGCTGCCTTGGGAGTCTCCAGGGGTGATGAAAAAGTCGGCAGGCGAGTGCGTTATTGCAATTGCGCC
Source organism: Microcaldota archaeon (assembly GCA_023248455.1). Classification (GTDB taxonomy): domain Archaea; phylum Micrarchaeota; class Micrarchaeia; order Anstonellales; family Anstonellaceae; genus UBA10161. The sequence goes on from JAHFEN010000027.1 coordinate 4,581, forward strand.
AGGCTGCACCAGAAGCGAACCCTGTTTCAGGTTGGAGAGGCTCAGCGTCACGTTGAGGTCGGAGAAATTCCCCTCGAACTGCGCGAACCTGTCAAAGTCCGAGGCAGCGCCTGGCGCAATGGGGAGATTTTCACTCAGGAGCACGGTGCTGTTCTGCACGGTGACATTTATAGAACCTGAAAGCATCAGCCCAAGGTCGGACTGCAAATCCTCGTATGTGTCGGTCGTCCTGTCCAGCTCCAAAAGGGAAATCGCGGTCTGCCTGGACTTCGCTGTCTGCTCGGCAAGGTACGTTGCAAAGGCAAGCAGGCTGATCGAAAGGAGCAGCACTGATATGGTGAACAGGATCCCCTTCCTTGCACCGGCCATTCGCATCCGCTTCAGCAGCCCGGCTTTTGCAATTCCATTTCGACCCTGCATGCTCTCAAGCAATCCGTGCATGGGATGCCCGCTGTCCGTTTCTCCTACTTTTGCCATAATGATATCCTCGCTATCGAGTAATTGGAAACCAGCCGGTTCCGAACCGCCAGGAAGTCCCGCCGCGCCCCGTAAATCGTAATGTTCTGCGGGGTCGGCTCGCCGAAGTCCTGTATCGAAACCAGGTTGAACGAGCCGCTGTCATAGTAATAGGTGCTAATCTGCAAATGCGCGCCAATGCTCGACGGCAAGGTGGAGTTGAGCGTGCTGCCAATAAGCGCTGGGTCGAGCGTGGCCAGTATCCCCAGGTCGTCCATTGAGGCAAGCACGTCCTTGCCCAGGCGTACCACCTGAACCTGCGCGATCGGGTCTTCGTCTGCCTGTCCGGACAGGAAGATCACGGTGGCAAGCACTAGCACCATGAGAAAAACGCCCAGCGTGGCGTCTATGCTGTAAATGAATCCGGGCCTGCCTGTTGTTTTACAATTCATGCGAATGCACCCAAATTGCAGGTGGCGGCTCGAGAAGCTCCCTTCCCATCACTCATACAACCTCACCCTGACAAATGTTGGCTGGCCGTTGTAGCTTCCCAGCCTTGAGACTTCCACAGACCTGGAGGCGTTTCCTGGCTCCTTGCCCAAAGTGGCAATCCTTGCGCCATCGGGAGTCTCGATTTTTATGAAGAAATCCCGGTCAGTGCCAAGAAGGAGCTTGGCATTTGCATAAGACTGGTTCGAAAGGGAAGCGAACGCGGAAATCCTGTTTGGGTCAAGCTGGTAGGGTTTTGAGGCAAGGCCTATGCTCTGCGCGGAAAGGGGCGAGGATGTCCAGTTGAAAGGCTGCCCTGATGATGAGACCAGCTGCCCGGCAATGTCAATGGCCCTGGATTCAATATTGTTGCTCTCCGCGTGCTCGATGTAGCGAACGGAAAATATGTCCCACAGCACTATGAAATATGCAAGCAGCACGAGGAATATGAAAAGCCCTGCCATGAAGTCAAGCGGGATCGCCTGCCCCCTTGCATGCTTTCTGCTGGAAATCCCCTTGAGCAAATAGCCTATCTCAGCCAACCAGCACACCTCCATTGACGTTCCTGACAAGGCTGTCCTGCGTTATGCTGAAGCTGGAAGAGCTTCCGTTGCTTATGTTGGATGTGGAAAACAGGCAGCCCGTTCCCTGGCTGCCATAATTGACTGAAATCGAGCGGTTTATCCCGATCACCAAAATAGTATAGTTCATGTCCGCAAGGGAGGCAGGCCTGCGCAAAACCGCGGAGGCGCCGTCCCCAGCCGCATCCACTGCAGAAATCTGCGAAGCCACGGCATGGCATATGCGCATGGATTCGGCATAGGCTGAAAGCGCTGACGAGTCCTGGCTGCTCTGGAAATTTATGACCATGCACAGGACCATCACCAGCACCATGAATGCCGCTGTGAAAAGGAATTCGAGCGAAGACTGCGCGCGCGTTTGTTTCACCCTCACCCATTCGCTCTTTTCTTTTAAATAGATTCTGTCCGCGTCGCTGCCCGCCTTGCTTCTTTTCAGCACGGCGAGTTCTGCCCGATGTGCTGGTAAATGCACGTCAGCGTTGCCGCATCAGGAGCGTAGTAGTATTTGCCCCCTGTGAGAAGTGCTATGTTGGTGAGCTCGTTTGCATCCACGCTGTCCCCGAACCCTATCGTGTAGATGGTTATGTTCGCGTTCCGCGCGTCTGTGGCCCCCTGTATGGAATCGCCTACATTGGTCTGCCCGTCGGTGAGCAGGACCTCCACGCGCACTGCATCAGGATACCTGCCCCTCGCTGAGATTAGCTCCAGCCTCCCCTTGTCAATTCCGCATTGGATGCAGGTATTCCCGTTTGCTGTGGTCGCGTTGATTGCAGCCTGCAGGCTGCTCTTGTTGGCTGCCGATCCCATGCCCATCATTGTCTTGTCCGTAGTTGCGGATGTCGAATACGAGGCCATCCCTGCCTTCGTGGAGTTTATGAGTATGCTGACCCAAACGTTTGCAGCCTGCTGCACGGCCACCATCTTGGTCGGGCCCTGCTCCACATTGAAATTCCGGTTGTACGCAGTGCAGCCTGTGCCGATCCTCTTGAGGTAGAGGTCCACGTTGAATGGCGGCGTGTAGCCTGCAAGAGAGATGTTCTTAGTGACTGTCACATAGGAGGTGGAGGTGGTGTTGCCGCTTGCCAGTATGGTGGCGCCTATCCTTACGTCAAAGCCCGTGGTGCAGCCGCTGCCGCTCGTCTTTATTTCTACCGAGGTATTTGCCGGGTCGCCGTTTTTGGCAACCACCGTGGTGCTTTTCACATATTGGAGCGCAGAAGTGGTGGTGACAGCGGTGTTGTTGTAGGAGTTGGTCACGTTCTCTGACATTGAGCCGGATCGGTCTATTATCAGCATCATGTCCGCAGAGGAAACCCCGAAGGTGTCATTGAATATGCCGCCCACATTGCCGATAGAGTCGATGCAGTATGCATACACCGTGTGGGTTCCGGAAGACATGAACCCCACATTGTATTGAAAGGTCTCGGTCACGTCGTTGTAGTCACCGTCGCTTGGGATGCCTGGCTTCCATAAGCCGTTGTCCACCTTGATGTAGCACGACTGGATGTTCGAGCTGCCTGTGAACATGTCGCTGCCAGTGGCGTACTCGGTGATGTTGGCAAGCGTAGTCGGGAAGGGATCGGAGTGGTTCATTGCAATTATCAGGGGCCCGATTGCGTCCGAGGCAGAAATGTTGAAGTAATAGTACG
>JAHFEN010000028.1 GCA_023248455.1 Microcaldota archaeon
GTGTAACTTCGGAGAAGCAGGATTACGCCAACAAGCCGCTAATTGAAAACCTGGCAGGGCTAGGCAATTACACCGTTGCCAAGGATGCGAGCATGACTTTCGCAGGAGTTGGATCTTCTTGCTTCGATCTTATGGAAAAAATGAATTTCAGCCGAAAAGCCAAATACTGCATTGCCCAGGACGGCATGCCGCTTTACGCGATTGGCAATGTCCTTGGGCTTGGAAAAGGGGCATTTGACGGCATGATTAGGGCATCCGAATACCGCCAGGCAGCCTCTGACTCGGACTTCGAGCTGCCGAAAACCGAAGGAGGATTTTTAGCAGACCCGTTCGCAAACCAAACGCCAAGAAACATTTCCGACAGGATAGGGGACGGGCAATTCAGGCTTTTGGACCAGTGGGCCTACCCTCTCAAAATCTATGTGATAAGCTCTGGGCTGTCAGACTCAGTCCTTATCACCAAGGGCGAATTTCACATGCTGGCCGATGCAGGGAACTTCGAAGCGACAGACTCCTTTCTTTCTGGCATGAACATAACGAGGATCAACGTGCTTGTCGCAACCCGGGACTACGCAGGAGCTGTCGGGGGGATAAGCAGGGTGCTTGACAGATACAAGGTCGATGAATACTGGGACAACGGCGTGCCACCAGCCTCAACAGGGCTTGCAGATGCGCTTGCCAAAATCAAAGGCATGAACATCACCATAAAGCACCCGTCGCTTTCAGACCGGATGATTTTCTCGGGGCTGGAGTTTTCCGTCCTCAATCCGGCAAAACAAAGGCTCCTTGGCAACCCGGACATAGATTCAGTTGTGATGAAGGTTTCAATGGGCAGATTCTGCGTGCTTCTCCTCAACCCCACTGTGCAGGAGAGGGAAAGCGCCCTTCTCTCGACCGGGGAGGACCTGAGGTGCGAAGTTTTGACCTACTTCAAGCACGGCGAGGGCAGGCCCGAGGCCTCTGTGCTGATGAACAATGTCGCGCCCAAGGACGTGGTGATTTCAGTCGGACCGAACAACTTGGGCCTGCCAATGGAAACCACCCTTACCAGGCTTGCCATTAGCGGCGCGCGGGTCTGGAGGACAGACGAGCGAGGCACGGTAAGGATCACGAATGACGGGTTCGCGCCCTACACCATTGAAAGCCGGAAGAGCCCGTCTTCGCCGTGGGTCGGCTACAGTTGAATCGTTATCTGAGGGAAGGCAGCTTTGAGTTGTCAGCCTTGATGCCTGCCCTCGTTGCCATGAAATTCACTTCCACTTCCCTTAACGACAAGGGGTATCAGGTAAAGGAGGTGGATGTTGGTCCTGCTAGGTATGTCAGGGCGATAGAGATGGACACTGAACTTGTTTACGGCAACAAAACTATAGACGGGAGTGGTATTTTGGGCAAGCCTTTCTCGCTCTTGCCACAGTCGCAGCAGAAGTGGGCAGCACTCCCACTATTTTTTACTTTCCAACCCCTGCGCCTGCTTGCTCAGGGGCCGCTGAGCAGGAATATGTCGAGCGGCACGTATCTTATCTTCCTGCCATCCACTGTTTTTTCATCGAAAAGGTCGCGCGTAACCACCATACCGGTGTTTTTCCTGCATTGCTTCATGTAGTAGAGAAGGTTGCTTATGTCGGAGCTTACAATGGCCGACTGGTACTTCACTTCTATGGGCACACGGGCGATGAAATCCACCTCGCGCTTCTGCGCGTCCCGGTAGAAATATGTTTTTCCGCAGCTCAGCTTGTCATAAACGGCTGTTTCGGCAGCCTGCCCTGCAGAGGGATTTTCCGCAAGCGAGTTGTAGATGGAGGCGGTCTTGACAAATATTTTTTTCTGCTTTTTGAGGGCTTTTTGGAATGAGCCTGCCGGGTAGACCACGTCTGCAAGGTATGCCCTGTTGAGGTAGAGCAGGTAATCCGAAACGGCATGGCGACTCATCTGCAGCGCTTCGGCGCAGTTCACCTCGGTGAAAAGCCTGCCGGAATTGGTTGCGCACAGCCTGAGAAGGTCATAGAGCTTTGATGGGTGCTCAATCCGGAATGTCGATGGAATGTCGTCGAAGACTATTTTTTCCACTGTGCTTGCGCGGATGTACTGGGCTGCCGTTTTTTCATCCATCCACAAAGTTTCGGGAAATGAGCCTTTTATGAGAAAATCGGACAATTCCTCTTCAAAGCGCCTTCTTGCCTTGAAAATCCCGCCTGGCTCAATCGCCTGCGGCCCCTTCCCGGCAAGCTCCAGATATTCGTCAAACTGCAATGGCTGCAGATAATGCTCAAGCATCCGCCCGCTCAGGCTTTCCACGCCTTTTTTTACCATGAGCGACGAGGAGCCGCTGACGATGAACTTAGCAATTTTCAAATCATGGTACCTTTTCAGTATCCCTGCCCAATCCTCCACCCGGAAAATCTCATCAAGCGCTATGGTCGGTTTCTCCCCCTCCTCAAGGAATACATCGATCACCCGCCGAAGCGTCTCTGGGTTTGCGTGCTTTTTCTCGTCAAATGAGAAATAGAATGCGCCCTTGGTTTCCGAAAGCAGCTGCTTTATGAGGGTGGTCTTGCCAACCCGCCTCAGCCCTGTGATGGACACTATGGGACCTGTTTGCGCGGCTTTTTTTATGGCTGCAAATGCTTTCCGCCTGTAGCGCGGAAGCTCCTCCCTGTCCCCCAAGTTCATGGGCGAAAACGAAAGTATCTCCCTTTTTGTTGGAACCGCCATGTGCACTATTAAGAGCACAAAACTTAAAAATATGCCCCTAAGAGGGCATACATAGGTTTATATCAAATGACCAAGTAGCCTACGCCAGTTTCAGAATCAGGCTTTCTTTACGTTTGCAATGCGTGCTATTGAGGTCAGCTGCACCCCGACTATTTTTGAGCCGTCCTCTGTTCGTGTGACCCCCAGCGCGACGTCAGCGCTTGAGAGCACGGTGTCGTTGTGCGTGACCACTATGAACTGAGTGCTCACCGAGAGCTGCTTGAGGAGGTCGGAGAATTTCCTGGAGTTCTCCTTGTCAAGCGCAGCGTCTGCCTCGTCCAGTATGTAGAAGGGCGCTGCCTTGTACATCTGTATTGCGAATATGAATATGAGCGCAAGAAGCGACTTTTCCCCTCCTGACATGGAGTCAAGGTACTTGTCGTGCGAGTTGTCGCGCACTTTAACAAGGAGGCCTGACTCAAACGGGCTGGAGGGCTGCTCAAGAAGCAGCGTGCCCTCTCCTGTGAAAACATAGCCGAATAGGCGCTTGAAATTGTCGTTCACAGCTGTGAAAGCCGAGATGAAAATCGCTCGCTTCTTGCCGTCTATCTCGCCCATCATGGAAATGACAGCCTTCTTTTCCGTGTCAAGGGAAGTGACGCGAGATTTTATTTCCTCTATGTCGCGCTTTTTCTCCCCGTATATTTCCGGCGCGCGCAGGTTCACCGCCCCAAGGCCCTCCATTATGGCCCTGCTCTTGCCGGAAAGCTCCTCAAGCTCCTGTTTGGTGGCGTCAATGTTGGCAACCCCTGCGTATTGCTCCAGGGCAGCCTTGAGGTCGGCCAGGCGCTGCTCGGTTACCTGCCGCTTGGTTTCAAGCTCCATTATTTCCCTGGATTTCTTCTCCTCCTCGGCCCTTACCTTTCCTATCTGGACCCCGATTTCCTTAATTTGCGTGTCGAGCTCGCCAAGCCTGGACATGAGTTTCTTGGAGGCGCTGCTCATCTCTGCGAGCTTCTTTTCCTTCTCCTCGCGCGCCTTGTTGCTTGTTTCAATTCCGCTTTCGAGGTCGGTTATCTCCTTCCTGCACTGAGAGAGCAGTACAGATGCCTCCTTTCTCTTTGCCTCGCGCCCGGATTGCTCTGACACCATGCGCTCAAGCTCGGCCTTCTTTGCTCCAAGCTGTGCCTCAAGCGAGGAGCGGGCGGCGTGCAGGTCCCGCTGCCGCTTTTGCGACTCGGCATCTGCGGCTTTCAGCTTCTCCGCCTCAGCAGACTGCCTTGCCTTGAGGGATTCGTAAGAGGCAAATGATTCCGAAAGCTCCTTCCCGAGTGACTGGTGATCGGATTTTGATTTTGAAATATCCTTCTGAAGCGCTGCCAGCGCAGCCTCGACTTCCCTGATTGCTTCAAGCGTCTTCCTGCTTGCGGCCATTTTTTCGCGGGCAGACTCCATCTCTATCTCGATGCCTTTCAGCTTCACTTCAGCAGCAGCCTTTTCCTTCCTCTTCGCAGCCATCTCGTCGCGGATGGAGTACAATGAGGAGAACAGGGCATCGCGCTCCTTTTTCACAGAATCTGCCTCGCCTTCCACTTTCTCAAGGGCAGAGCGGGAGAGAAGCGACCCTTTTTGGGCGCCTCCTGTGATTATGCCTGACTTTTCCAGAAGTTCGCCTTCAAGCGTCACCATCCTTGCCTTCCCTATGCCCGCTTTCTTTGCGCTTTGCACACTCTCATAAAGGAGCGTGTCAGAGAACACGTATGCCATAGCCTCGCGGTATGCTGCGTCAAAGTCAATGAAATCAATCAGGGCCCCCAGGCAGCCTGCGCCTTTTTCAGAGGGCGCCTTCTCCTGAGCCTTCACAGTGTCAATGGGAAGGAAGGTGCACCTGCCGCTTTTCTGCTCCTTGAGCTTTTCGATGACCGCTATTGCCGTGTCCATCCTGTCCACCACAACGTAATTCAGCCGCTGGCCAGCAGCAGCCTCGACCGCAGTGCTGTGCTTGGGGTCGCAGCTCATGAGCGAGGAGACTGTGCCGTAAATCCCTTTTACGCTGCCACCTGACCGAAGCTCGTCCACCACGCGAAGGGCCATGCTGGTTGCGGAAGGCGAAAGTGTGGCCCGAAGGTTGGCCGCCTTGTCCTTGAGCGAGAACAGCCTTTTTTCAAGGTCGGGTATGGCCCTGTTGATTTCACGCTCGCGGCTGAAAAGCTCTTCAAGCGCGGACTCGTATGCTAGGGCTTCCTTTCTCAGTATGGACGCCTCCCCTGAGAGCTTGTCCTCTTTTGCCTCGCCCAGGGTGGATGCGAGCCTTTCCTTCTCGGTGCGCCTGATGTCAAGCATTTTTTCGGCGTTGTGAAGCGCAGCCTCGGAAGCCGCCTTGCGCTCCTTTAATGAAACGATTTTTTCAGAAGCGGTTTCAAGATTTTTCGCAAACTCGTCTGCCTGCGGGCCGGTGGCACCACTTTTCTCAAGCTCGGAAATCTGCTTTGACATTGCTGAAATGCTCTCCGAGAGCCCATGGAGCTCGCCGGACATCTCCCTGTGGGATTTTTTGAAGCGCTCGACTTCGGACTGCAGCGCCTTTTCCTCGGATTCCAGCCTGGCGAAGTCCTTTTTCCTGCCGTTCAGGGTTGCATTGTCCGCGCCGAGCCTTACCTTAAGAGCCTCTATTTCAGCAAGCTGGTCCTCGCGGCTTTCGGAGGAGCCGATTTTTGCCACGATCTGCGCCCGCTGCCCCTCAAGCTCGGCAAGCCTGGAATTAAGCACCCCGGATTGCCTTGCGAATTCCTCCTTTGCGCTGTTGAGATCTGCCTGCTTGTGAATGGTGTCAGCGTGGGTCTTCCCGAGCCTGGCATATTCGGAGTTTGCCATAGATGCCATGGCCCGCTTGTAGTTCTCCTGCGCGTCCAGATAGGCAAGCGCATTGTCTTTTTCCTTCTCAAGGTCATTCAGGAGCGTCTGCCGCTCCCCTAGGACAATCGAGGCTTCGATGATTTTCTGCTCAACCTTGGCAAGCTCGCGCATAGCCTCGTCCTTTTTCTCGTCGAACTCGGAAATGCCCGCCACGCCGTCGATTATCTGCCTGCGCTCCTTTGCGCTCATCTCCACTATTCTCTGCACCTGGCCTTGCGCTATTATGTTATGGCTGCCAGCCTCAAGGCCGTACTGGCGAAGCTCCTCCATGACAAGCGTGCGCGTGGAGCGCTTGCCGTTTATCCTGTAGAGCGTCTTGCCCTCTGCGTTGATGGCTCGCTTTATTTCGTACGGGTGCTCGCCCTCGATGAAAAGGGTCACTTCGGCGTACTTGCAGGAGGTGTTGATGAGCTCGGAGACGCGCTTTGCGCGGAGCGCCTTGAGCGAGGCCTCCCCGAGCGCGAAGCGTATGCCGTCAGTGACATTGCTCTTGCCCGATCCGTTCGGCCCGGCAAGGCACACGTAGCCATTCGGAAAAGAAGCCTCTGCACGGCGGAAAGACTTGAACCCTCGGAATTTCAAGCCCTTGATGTAAACCATGTGGATTTTGCTCCGATAAGATTCATCAGCCATTTTCCCTCAGGAAAATATTGGTTGGTTCTACCTGGATATTCTAGCTTGGTCGCCTGCCGAAAATACGGATGCATGATTTATAAGAATTGGTGCTGGCTAGGAGGCTATTTTTTCTCCACCACCGTTGAAATCCTGCCGGACGTTGTGTAGTTCGACCTGCACACGCCACCCTTGCAGTTTGAGAAGGTGAGCATGACATAGATCGTCTTGAAGTCGTGGACAGAAGGCAGGTAAGGGCCTGAGAAGTTCTGCGTGAAGTTCATGCTTTGCCCTGATGGGATTATGCCTGCTGGAACCGGAAGGCTGCCTGTGTAGGTGTTTCTCCCATGGCCGCCAAGGCTGGTGGCAGTGTAGTTCACGGCTGTTATGCTGATGGGAAAGCCCAGTCCGTTGGCAAGCGAGAACTGGAGCGTGGTAATAGGCTGGCTGGAAGAGGCATCGCTGTAAAGTATGAACGAAGGGCAGGGAAGGTCTGGCTGGAAAGTGCATTCCCTCGCAGCATAGCTGCTTGCCGAGAATGCGCCGGACGTGAGCAGGAGGGCGATCACGACAAAAAGGGCAAGCAGGGCCCAGCCATTGGTCACTAAATATTCCATGGCAGCCTGGCCGCGGACGGGCAGGGTGCCGGCAGTGGACGACAAACGCAAGGCGTTTGGCGCGAAGCTGGGCGCAGCACCGCAACGGCCGCAGCTCGACTCAACAGCAGCTTGGGCCTGATAATCAGCCATGTTGAGCATTCCCTGCAATAGAATAAAATACTTATTCGCTTTCACTTGCCGCATGCCTTCTTCAGGGTCTTGAAATGAGTGTCAGACATGCCGAAGTTGAAGTAGTGCTTCTCGCCCATCTGGTCGAATACCTCGAATTCCACGCCCACCTTGCCCAGGGGCATGTCTGAGGCTTTCTCAATCATCTGGACGTACCGGAACGGTACCTTCAGCGTGTTGCCTTCAGCACGGACAATGAGCCCCTCTGCACAGAGTATTATGTCCCCGGACATGTCAAGCCCGTTTTTGTAGAGGGGTATTTTTCCCATTATTCCGCCCAATACAGGGTCTTTCTGCTGTTCTTTTTCCATTGCGATCACCTTCAAATGTTCTTCAGCATTCAGCAAGCGTGGTCTGCGCTTGCCGAGCTGGCTCGGACTTTGCGGCCGCATCAATGCCTATGCCCCTAAGGTATTCTGCCGCCACATCGGAATTGCTGTTTGCGCAGATCACTTTTTTCGCGCCAGACTCATAAATGTAGCGCATGGTGTCCTTGAAGTCGGCATGGTCCGAGAGCGGGAATGCGGCGTCCACGGGGAATTTTGAAACTGAGGCCCAGCCTGTTGCAACCGCTGTCTTCACGTCCCTGCCGAACGCATCGGAAAGAGAGGATGCGAACTCGCGATTCACTATATTAGGGGGCATTATGGCGACAAAGGGGTGGCGCATGGCATCCTCGGCTTCGGGCGTGCCAGCCGCTATGTAGTCGAGCTTCACCCCGCATTTTTCGTAATAGGAGCAGAT
>JAHFEN010000169.1 GCA_023248455.1 Microcaldota archaeon
TGCCCTGGAAAATCTTTATGCCTGTCAGATGGGAGAAAACCGATGCCGCGTTGCCCGAGTAAGTGCGCGATGCCACCACGAGTATTTCCTCAGGTGCGTACTGGGAGAGGAGCTTGCCTGCCATGCGGATTCTTTCGTCTATTTTGCGGAGGTCGAGCACAAATAGCCCGTCGTTCCGCATGCGGTAGATGAACTGGTTCATGTCCACTACCTTGAGCTTGGTGCCGATATGTATGCCGGCCTCGAGATAGGTCTCCTGCTTTATCAGAAAGTTTTCCATTTTTCCACCTTTCAAGGGAGCCCGCAGGCACTTCGAATCTGCCACTCTCGAACATTCCCAATTACAATAAAATGGGGTCACCGAGATTTGCCCTCTTCGCGTTTTTCGCGAATTTCATTCGCGAAGATTTGAATTTCCTGGGCACGAAAACGCCTTGTTTAGGTCCCCACTCGGATCTCCAGCACCCCAAGCTGGAAGGCTAGCCAGGTTACCCCATGACCCCATGAACGAAAATCCAAATCTCAATATTTCCTGTACTTCACTATTTTGTCCATGACCTCGACGTGGGACATGAACATCCGCCTGCAGCAATAGCGGTCGATTTCAAGCGATTCGAGCACATTGGCCGGGTTTTTCCCTTCCTTGACCTCTTTGGCGTACTCTTCGTAGTGCTGGCCGATGACTGCGCCGCACGTGAAGCACCTTATTGGGAAATACATCGATACACCTCAGGTTTTATCTTACCTGTAAGATTTCTGGAACCTTGCGCGGGCTTTCGGCCCCTTGTACTTCTTGGGCTCGACCCGGCGGAAGTCCTCTATAATCAACGAGCGGTCGTGCAAGAGCATCTTCTGCTTGAGCGCGCTATCGCCTGAAAAACCGATTAGCGCGTGCGCGATTGCGAGGCGGCATGCCTGCGCCTGGCCCATCTGCCCGCCGCCAAACACGTTGACTGCTATGTTGACCTGCGAGGCAACTTCCGGGGCGAGGTAAAGGGGCTCGGAGATTGTTTCGCGCACGTACTTGTTGTCGATCGCATCCAACCTCACGCTGTTCACGCGCACTATCCCATTGCCCTTGCTGATAGTGGCACGGGCAACGCTTTCCTTGCGCTTGCCGCGGAAAACGTTGCGCTGCTCTTTCTTCTGCTTCACTTTTGTTTTCTTTTTTGCTGTTGCCATGAAAAATATCACCAATTTTCCCTAGTTTGGTTTGCCGCCAAGCTCCACGCAGAGTTCGGCAATCGTGAACATGTTATGCTTTTCTGCAGAGGATGCCTCTGCTACTTTCACGGACTTGCCGCTAGCCGGGCCTGATGATACCTTTAGCAGATGGTATGCGTCGCGGCCCCTCCTGCTTGACCAGGGGAGCATGCCGCGGATCATCCTGCGGAGAAGCAGGTGCGGGGTGCGCGGCCATACAGGCGAGTCCTCTGGCGTGCGCTTGTTCTTCTGGTGCCTGCGCAACAGGTATTTCTCGCGGGCCACGGAAAGCGTGCCCAGCATCACCGCCTTGTCGGCATTTATTATTTCCACAGACTGGCCGGCAAGGAGGAGCTTTGCCACCCTTGCGCCCAGCCTTCCAATAACCGCGCCTTGCGCGTCAATCACTACCATGCTTTCACCTACTTTATGATTATGAAATCCTTGCCGGTCGGGCTCTTTTTCGCCGCCTCGACAATGGTCATTGCCTTGCCGCCTGAGGACTCGATCATCCTCCTTGCCGACTGCGAGAATGAAACCGCCGCGATTGTCAACTTGCCATTGAGCGTTCCTGCCCCAAGCACCTTGTCAGGCACTATCACGAGCTGCCCGTCATTCGCATACTCGGAGATTTTGCTCACGTTCACGCCCTGCTTTTTGCGGGATGACACGGACAGGAGCTGAAGCACTCGCTTCCAGAAAAGGGTCTTCCTGGCCTCGGGCGGAATGCCTGCGGATATTTTCAGGTTCTTTTCGGAAAACTTTGCCTTTTTCATAAACAACACCGTTTTAACAGAAGTGTGGGGGAAGGGATTTGTTCTCAAAACCCACTTTCAAAATATCTGGGGGTTTCGCTTGAACCCTCGAAGCCCTAAGGCACCAGCCCCTCAAGCTGGCGCATTTGACCTAGCTCTGCCACCCCCACACGTTCGCATAAATCTGTGATTTATGCCGATGCATTTTGCAGCAGCATAATGCACATCGCATCAAATTTCTAACCACCTGCGGATTCCCCTAGTCAATCTCCTTCTTTATTTCGGAGAGTTTCTCTTCGAATTCGTCGCATTTTGCGATTATCATGTCAGCTGTCTTTGTCAGCATTGTGCGCGGGTCAAGCTGCATGAACGACTCGACCTTGAACTTGAACTCGGAGGGCGAAAGCATTTCGTACGACACAAGCCCTGGCTGGAATTTGCCATGCTGCCTGCCGATTCCCATTCGTGCTTTTGCCTCAAGGCGGAGGTTCTGTCCCTCGAGAAGCCGCAGGATGGGGATGTCATCAAGCGCGGACTTGATTTTCGAGTCAGTGCTCTTGAGTGCCTTGGAGTATACTG
>JAHFEN010000170.1 GCA_023248455.1 Microcaldota archaeon
TCCTGGAAATTGCGAAGCTCGGGCGAATTGTGCGGGGGAAGGTAGAGGGAGTCTTTGGAGGGGATTCCGCGCGAGGCTATGGTGTGTTTCTCTTCCTTTTCCTCTTTTTCTTCGCTTTCGTCCTCAAGCTTTTCTTCCTCTGCCATGAATGAGAAACTCGGTTACAATTTTTATAGGTTACTTATACGGTAAACCGCTTATCTCAGCAGCCAGGGGAAGAGCGTGAGCAGGAATGAGATCGCCACTAGGTACACTATTGCCTTCTGCGCGAGCTTGTTCGGCACCAGGTTCCTCATTATGTGGTAGCCGTCGAACATGGGAAGCGGTACCAGGTTCACCGACGCGACTATTATATTGAGGGCGAAAGTCAGCGCAAGGAACCTGCCGACCTGCCTTGCCAAGTCGGATGGGGAATTGCCCATAATTGCTATGAAAAGCGAAAGCAGGAGAAGGAAGAAGATCGCTGTCGCAAAATTCGCCGCAGTGCCTGCAACAAGGACAGCGTTCTGCTTTTCCTTTTTTTCCTTGAAAAGCTTTTTTTCGTCTATGTCCACGAAAGCGCCAAAAGGAAGGAAACCGAATATCACCACACCTGCGGATTTTAACGGGAGCTTGTAGAGCCTGGCCAGTATCCCGTGCATGCCCTCGTGCACTGCGAGAACGACCACGAGGGCAGCAACCCCCTGCACAAGATCAAGGTTAATCCCTGGAAGCAAGGGCATGCCCCCTGGCGGGGTGGTGGTAATTGGAACCGGATTGCCAAGAAGAGCGGAGATTATCGCAGCAGCCACGATTCCAGCGTATGTGACTATGCTCAGTGTGGTGAGGACCGTGATGCCTCCGAACACGAGCAGGGCGATTGATAAATACCTGAACAGGTCCATCCCTGAAGTCGCTGATTGGAACTTTGAGCTTGCAGTGGAAAACTCAGCGCCTCCGCGTATCATTGACAGCAGCAGGGCCATTGCAAGCGGAAGCAGCCCTGAGACCAGAACCAGGAGGATGGTGCCTGGGACAAACCTTGCGGCCTTGGATTTCCAGCCCGTGCTCTTCCCGCCCATTATGAAGTAGGCAAGCGAGCCATAGCCCACTATCATGCCAAGCTCGGCAAAGTACTGCCACAGCTTGGGATGCCTTTTCGCCATCTGGTCAAGGAACTTCAGCCCTTTCTGGCTCCGAAGCAGGAACATGCCGCCCCAGTTTTCAAGCTTGTATATGCGGGACAGGGCAGTGCCGCAGCCTGCAAGCGAGAGGGCTCCGAATATGAATTTCTGCACTGCGCTGAACTGCGCGTTGAGAACCGCGAGGAAAATCACGATGGAAATTGCCACTGCTGCTATGGCAATCACTGGCTTTATGTTATCTTTCATGCCTTTGTTGCCCCAGGGAAACAATAAAAAGGGTTAGCTAGGTGAACTGAAGCAGACAGGTGGGATGGATGGAATGCGAAATATGCGGCTCGCAGGAAGCTGGCTACCTCATACTTGTGGAAGGGGCCAAGATGAACGTCTGCACAGACTGCTCAAGCTCTGGAAAGCTGCTGCGCGCGCCTGTGCCGCCCAAGGGGCGGGACGACGCTCCCCAAAGGGAAAGGGAAGAGATTGAGGTTGTGGAGGGATATGGCAAGCTTATCTCAGACGCCCGACGGAAGCTTGGCCTGCCCATTGAAGTGCTTGCCGAACGGATAAACGAAAAGATGTCCTTCCTTGAGAGGATTGAGCACGAGAAGACCCTGCCTGATGAGAAAATTGCGCACAAGCTGCAGAAGGAACTTGGCATAAAGCTTCTGCAGGGCGTGGTGAACACAAGCGGCGGAACAACGAGCCAGGCAAAGGGAGGCATGACGCTGGGAGACATACTCGAAATTGAAAAGCGGGAGAAGAGGAAGAAAGAGTGAATCAATGGTGCTTGAGCTAATCCTCGCAGCGACAGTTCTGGTAAGCCTCATGTCCCTCTTGGGCCTGTCGCTTTTTTTCATAAGCAGGGAAAAGACAGACATGATGATGTTCTTTCTTGTGAGCTTTGCCACCGGAAGCATACTCGGAGCCGGCTTTTTCGACCTTCTGCCCGAGTCAATTGCGGAATTAGGCGCGGGAACTGCCCTTGACTTCGCTTTTTTCGGGTTAGTGGGGGCATTCGTGATGGAGAAGATAATCCACTGGCACCACCACCACCATGTGGACCACAAGGGCGAGCACACCCATCCGCTCGGGCTCCTCACCCTTATAGGAGACTCGTTCCACAACTTCTTTGACGGTGTCGCGATATCGGCCGCATTCATTGCCAGCGTTCCATTGGGAATCACGACCACTGTTGCGGTGGTGTTCCACGAGATACCGCATGAAATCGGCAATTTCAGCCTGCTTTTATACAGCGGCTATACCAGGACAAAGGCCATGCTGTTCAACTTCATCACTGCGCTCACAGCAATAGCTGGCGGGCTGCTGTTCTATTTTTTTTCAAGCGCATTCTCGCACATGGAGTCCTACGCGCTTGCCTTCACTGCGGGTACGT
>JAHFEN010000029.1 GCA_023248455.1 Microcaldota archaeon
AGATGAGAGGAAGAAATTCCCCAGGGCAGACTTCATAGCCGAGGGCAAGGACCAGACCCGCGGCTGGTTCTATTCTCTTCTCGGCTCCGGAGTGGTTCTCAACAACGAAATACCCTACAAGACGCTTCTCATGCACGGCTTTTTCGTGGATGAGAAAGGCGAGAAGATGTCAAAGTCGGTCGGGAATTTCGTTCCCCTTGAGGAAGTGGTGGGCAGGTACGGCGCTGACGCATTCAGGCTCTGGAGCCTCACAAGCACAGTATGGGACGACCTGCGCTTCAACTGGAACGAGATAAAGGAGGCGCACCGCTCGCTTGGCACTATTTACAACATGGGCGTTTTCCTCTCCCGCTTCTATTCGCAGCAGAACAAGCCGGTGCTCCCCGCCGACGATTCGCTTGCCGTTGAGGACAGGTGGCTGCTTTCGCGCCTGTCCGCAGCCGCCGAGGCGTGCGAAACGGCGTTCGAGACGCACAAGCCGCACGTCGCAGCAAAGGCAATACGCGAATTCTTGGTGGAGGACATCAGCCGCTTCTACATGAAGACAGCCAAGGCAATGATCGACGAGCAGGGCGCTTCCTGCCCGGCGATGGCAGTCCTTTATCACTCGATATTCGAAGGGCTCCTCATGCTCACCCCTATCTCGCCCTTCATATCCGAAAGCGTTTACCAGTCGTTTTTCAGGAAATTCGAGCACAAGGCGTCAATCAGCCTGCATCCCTGGCCTGTTGCTGACAAGCGCAGGCGCGATGCTCTCCTGGAGAAGCAAATTGAGATTGCGCGCGGCATCGCAACAGCCGCGGCAGCCTGCAGGCAGAAGGCGGAAATCCCCCTGCGCTGGCCTGTGGAGGAGGTGCGCGTGGTTTCCGAATCCACCGAAGTGCTTTCCGCAGTGGAGCATCTCTCGTCCCTCATTGGGTCGCTATCAAACGCGCGGAGCGTGAAGATTGCCAAGCAGCCGCGCACCGACGTTTCCGTGAAAATCAACAAGGCAAAGGTGGGCGCGGCTTTCAAGAGGGAATCCCCCCTTGCGCTTGCAGCGCTTGAGAAGGCGCATGCTGCAGACATTGCCAAATGGCTTTCTTCAGAGGAAAAGGAGCTTGTGCTTGAGGGCAAGTATGCAATAGCGCGCGACATGGTGGAAGTGGCGGAAAGCGCTGAAGGGTTTGCAATAGCTCCATTCGAGGGGGGCAGGGCGTTCCTGAAGACCGAGATAAAGAAGGAGCTTTATGGGGAGGCGATGCTTCGCGAGGTGGCCCGCCGCGTGCAGCTCATGCGCAAGGAAAAGAGGCTGGTGGAATCGGACAGAATCTCGCTTCACATTGACACTTCCGAAAAGGAGCTTGCGGCAATCCTCAAGCAGCACACATCCGAACTTGCGAAACAGGTGAACGCCGAGACAGTGGGCTTTGCTCACCGCACAGGGGGCTTTTCAAAGGAATGGGGAATCAATGAGTTCAAGGTCAGGCTAATTATCGAAAAGATCAGGTGATTTTTTCAAGCCGCACCAGCCGAACCGTTCAATTTTTTAATCCTGTTTCCGTTCCACCTGCAGGTGTATTTTTGGGCAAGATAACGCGAATTTTTGCGCGCGAGGTCCTTGACTCGCGCGGCACTCCCACGGTGCAGGCGGACGTTACTTCTGAAAAGGGCTTTGGCAGGGCAACTGCCCCCTCTGGGGCATCCACCGGCTCGCACGAGGCCCTCGAGCTTCGCGACAAGGGCAGGCGATATTTTGGCAAGGGCGTGATGAAGGCAGTGGGGAACGTGAATGGCCTGATTTCACGCGCGCTTTGCGGCATGGATGTCTGCGGGCAGAATCTCATTGACAGCCGGCTTTGCAGCCTGGACGGCACGCCAAACAAGTCCAAGCTCGGCGCAAACGCCACCACCGCGGTATCGCTTGCGGTTGCGCAGTGCGCAGCATCAGAATCTTCCTGTGGGCTCTACAAAATGCTTGGGGAGAAAAAGCTTCCCGCCCCGATGATGAATGTGCTCAATGGCGGCAGGCACGCAGGGAACGGGATTGCAATCCAGGAGTTCATGATTTTTCCGCTGCATTTCAGCAGTTTTTCAAAGGCACTTCGCGCAGGATCGGAAATCTACCGTGCCCTTGCTGCAATAATTGCAAAAAAGTACGGCAAGGGCGCCACCTCGCTCGGGGACGAGGGAGGCTTTGCCCCTCCGTGCCAATCGTCAGGCGAGGCGCTTTCCCTTCTTGAGTCGGCAATAGGCGAATGCGGCTATTCGAAAAAAGTGAAGCTGGCAATTGACGCAGCCGCATCATCGTTCTACGACGGGAAAAGCGGCAAGTATTCGATTGACGGCAAGTCCCTTTCGGCAGGCGAGCTTTCGGATTACTACGTAAAGCTTGCACAAGACTACCCAGTGATGAGCCTGGAGGACCCCTTCGAGGAGGAGTCGTTCGGAGAGTTTTCTGCCCTGAGGAAGCGCCTGGCTGGGGAAGTGCAGCTGGTGGGCGACGACTTGCTCGTTACCAACGTTTCAAGGCTGGCAACTGCAATTAAAAAGCATTCGGTTTCAGCGCTTCTCCTCAAGGTGAACCTCGAGGCTGCCAGGCTTTGCCGGGAAAACAAGCTCGGCGTTATAGTCTCCCACCGCTCGGGTGAAACAGAGGACACTGCAATAGCGGACATCGCAGTTGGCATAGGCTGCGGGCAGATAAAAACAGGCTCGCTTGCGCGCTCCGAGCGCACCTGCAAGTACAACCGGCTGCTGCAAATCGAGGAGGAGTTGAAGGCAGGCTCGTATGCCGGGGCATCCGGGCTGGCTCTATAAATTCCAGCCAAACTTGGCATTTTTAGAAATTAGCCTTTAACTCTTTTAGGTAATTTAACCAACCACATCCAGAACTCTAATAATTAATCATCCTGCAGCCAGTTCGATTCTTCTATGCATCTCAATAACCTGATTTTATAAGGTTTATCTTGGAAATGCAGAGTGACCAGTTGGGCTTACGCCCGCAGCGGGTGATAAATTTGAGTTGGAGATATGCGGTTTTAGGGATCGTTTTCTTAGGGCTTTTTGCCGGAGTGCTCATGGCGATTTCAGGAGTTGCAACAACATCCGGTATAATAAGACTCAGGTGGGACGGCTCAGTCACAGCCTCAAACGTGACCACTCAGGGCGGCAATATCACTGCGGTGAACGTTGCCACAACACAGCTCACCTCAAAGTGGGCATCCTATTTCGGGAATGTTTCAGGTACCATCAGGCTGTCTGACACCCAGTCTGGAAATGCTGTTTACGTCTGGACTTACAACACTGCGGCAGGAGGCGAAGTGTGCGTCTCCACGGGAAGCGCACAGGCATTCTCCTCGCCGGTAAACGCCAACTGGACCACAATAGATTCCGCGTTTGGAACAACCGGCACCCCTGACAACGCATCCGCAACATACAACACCACCTGCCCGACCCTGACGCTCAGCACAGGCACAATGACTGGCTTCAACGCGTCAAAGACGCAGGGCTCAAGCACCTTCACAACATGCGCGGGCACATTCGGCGGGGCAACGGCGATAAACGATCACGGCTTCTGCACCAACATCAACGCGAGCGGCACCATGTACAACGGGTCGAATGCCAACTACGAGCTGATTGTTCCTACAGGCTCATCGAACAGGAACTATTACTTCTACATGGAGCTGAGCTAGGGGGCATGTTTTTATTTTTTTCTTTTTCATTTTTCTTAAGTGTCATTTGAGTTGGGAGGGAGATAAAATGAAGGGGTTTCTGAAGGCGGCAGCACTAGTTTTACTCCTCGTCCTGACCTCATTGCCCCGCGCTGAAAATTTCGTGGCAATAAACTCTGTAGACGGCAGGGACGTGCTTTCAGGGATCTTCTACGCAAACGTCAAGGGCTACACGTCCAGGTTCATGCCTGTGCCCGGCGGCGACAGCGGCGTATTCGCATCCAAGATAGGGCCGGACCATTCGATACTGCTGGTGCAGTCATCCGACAACCCGGTGAGCGGATTTGCCGAGTCTGACCTGAAGGCAAAGGGCAACACAGTGGAAGTCTACTCGTCTTCGGATGGCGGGGCCACCAACCTTGACCTTGCCAGGCGCTCGGGCGCAGGAAGCTTCATCATTGTGGACTCCGCATTCGCAGAAAGCGCGGTTTCGGCAATAACTTACGCAGCGCGCACAAAATCATACGTTCTCCTGACTGACAGGACCAATGTGGACCAGGTCAAGCAGATAGTCTCCGGGAAAAAGGTCATAATATACGGATACGCCGACCAGCAGGTCAAGACTGCACTGGCAGACACCAACCCCCAGTTCATTGGCAAGGGAGAGGACAAGTACGAGGACAACATCGAGCTTGTCAGGAAAACAATGGACGAGTTTTCGCTCGACCGCCCAATCATCACAGACGGCTCCATGCTTGAAGACTCGCTTTCCGCTGGAGAGCTTCCCATTCTGCTTTCAGCCAGGCTGGTGCCGCAGACGACGTACGATTTCATCAAGCAGAAGGTGGGCGAGGGCAAGCTCACAGGGGTTCTCCTCATAGGAAACGACATGGTCTACCCTGTCTACGACATGCGCGAAAAAATGAAGAGGGAGTTTGAGGCTTCTGGCCAGAACAAGTCATTTGGGGTGATGGTCAAGTTCGCCCAGGCAATACCCTCTGCGCAGGGTGGCGTCATGACGCTGGACACCTTCCGGGTGCCAGCCTACAGGCCGCGGCTGAACATCACAGAAATAGTCTACAACAAGAATTCCGGGAAGGTCATGGCAGGGCTGGAAAACATAGGGGAGGGGCCGCTTTACTTCACGCTTGAGATGAAGGTGCTGGTGGACGGGAAGGAATACAAGGTATTTGGCCAGCCAGAGCCAAGGCTGATCGAGCGCGGCGAGTCTGCAGGTGTGGACTTTCCGCTTGACCTTTCAGGGGTGCCCGAGGGTGCAGTGTCTGCGAACGCGCTGGTCAAGTACGGCGCAGCGCGAAAGTCGCTGGAAGAGTTTGCCACATCGGAAGGCAAGCTTGCCTCGATAACCTACGTGGACAGCAGCAACGTGAGCGTGAGGTTCGCAAAATACGACAGGGAAAAGCAGCGCATGCTGGTCACCATCAAGAACAACGGCGAAGCCAGCGCATTCGTTTTCATCAAGCTTGTCCTCACAGACGAGAATGGACAGCCCACCAAAATCGCAGGCCCGGCTATCCGCGAGGTGGAGTCGTCCGCGCTTTTTGTGGAGGAATTCCCGCTCATATTATCGGACAAGGAGATCGGGCTGAACAAGGAGGTCACAGTCACAGTCGATTACGGCGGCAGGCGCGGCTTCTTGAGCAAGAATGAAATCTACAAGGTTCCGCTCGAGCAGGAAGCTGCGCCTGCGCAGATGCAGCTGCAGATTCTCGTCATCGGCGCAGTGGCTGCAATAGCGGTCTTGGCGGTTATCCTGCTCTACGCTGTATATATATTTGTGGTTCGAAAAAAGAAATAGCGTATGAGGGGAAGGAATGTGAAATGCAGCTTGCAAGTTCCTCTAATCATCCTATTCCTTGCCAGCGCAGCATTTGCTGCAGGGAACGACACGACTGAAGGGGGCAACATCACGCACGCGGATATCGCGCAGCCCCAGGCGCCCTCCACCTGGCACGCGGTTTTCGGGCATGTGTCCGGCCTGCCGTTTTCCCCGGCAACAATAAACGCGACGCCGGACAACCTAACCTTGCTTGATATAAGCACAGGCTCTTCCTCATGTGCATACGGCGTGAGCGTGCTCAATTTGCTCTTTTCGAATTCCTCCTCTGCAATCACCTCCCTTTCCCCTGGCAGCCTGGGCGCGCTTGACAGCTTTGTGGAGCGCAACGTGCAAAACGGCTCAGGGACGTTCGCTTCATCCACAACTTTTTCAACGGCATCTTACGGCAGCATTTCCGGGGTGCCCACCACATATACCGAGCCTGCCTCGTCGCAGGTGTTCAGGGAAGGGTACCTGCAGGACCAGGCAGGGAACATTGTTTTCATAACCCCTGCAGTGGGCGGCCAGATCGGCTTCAACATGACGCCAGTGGATTTCCAGGCCATACTCCCCACTTCCAACGGTACTGCCCTGGTGTATTATGCCACAGTTGATATTGCCTGCAACCCGGCACCCCCGCCCCCTCCCCAGCCGGGAGGCGGCCCTACTTACACAGTATCACCTGGCAGGAGCATTCCGATATACAGGGAAATCCCAAACGTCACCATCCCGCTTTTGCCGCCCAGCGCATCCGACCTTCGGGTGCTGACCTTCTCACCATTCCGGGAGGTGCTGCCAGGCGACAACATCATCATCAACCCGCTCCTTGAAAACCCCACTGACCGATCGGTCACAATAACGATCAGCCTAAGCGGGGCGGGCGCAGGCCTTGCCAAGCCAGTGGCAAACATACTTCTTCCCGCAGGGGACAAGAGGACCGTGCCTTTTGCCTTGCACATACCCGAGGACATGCCTGCAGGCTACTATTCGCTCCTGATGAACGTGTCCACCGGGAAATCGGATGTCTCCTATCCTTCCATAGTCCGGGTGGTGAGGTCCTACCGGGTGGGCCAGCCTGCTGTAAAAAGGCAATTCTCGCTGGACTATGAAAACGGCGAAACAATGGTGTCCCTCACAGTCACCAACAGGGGAAAGGACCCGCTTTCGCACATCCAGGTCTACGAGTCAGTGCCTGCGGTTTTCTTTGACAAGTCAGGCAACCGCAAATTCACCACGCAGCTGACTTCAGTGGCGGGCGAGGGTTCCAGCCATGTGGAGGGCTCCAGCATCCGCTGGGATGTTGAAAACGTGCTCCCCTACGAGTCGCGCACGATTTTCTACAGGGTGCCCATTCTGCTCACCGACCTGTCCGACTACAGCGGCTGGAACCTGGCGCAGCTGACCACCATTGACACTGCCTCGCAGACAGAAATATTCATACGCGACCTTCAGGTTCCAACGATGCTTCCTGGAGAGAAAGGCGAAATTTCCCTGAAGCTTTTCAACTCCGGCGGGACGGCGCACGATGTGGAGATGGACATTATCGGCCCGCAGGGCTGGAAGATAAATCCGCGCTCGCTCTCGTTGAACATGCCCTCGCGCGATTCCGAGGGCGTGGTATTCGGGGTAGAATCCCCTCCATTTTCCGAGGCAGGCACCTACGGCTTCACTCTGCGCCTGAAGTACCGTGATACCGTTTTTGACAAGCAGGTATTCGTCTACGTGTACAAGCCAGTGGTGGAATTATTCGCGCCCCCGCTTCCCGAGCAGTTTGTTGCTTGGATGGGCGGCAGCCTGCCTGGCCTGCTGCTGCTGGGTTTTGTGGCTGTGATAGCCGCAGGAATCGCGTTTGCCATCTACAGGAAGATAAACTCTGCAAGATACAGCCAGGAGCGCTTCGAAAGCCTCAAGCTCATGGAGAGCATGCTTAACACCGGGGAGGAAGTTGCCAAGCAATCGCGAAGGAAAAACGGGAAAAGCCAGCCTCCGCCGATCCGCAGGTGAATACTTTTAAACCTGTCCAGTGCATAGCGAAGCATGCCGAAAAAAATAATAAGCGTAGTTTCCGGCAAAGGCGGCGTCGGGAAAAGCACGCTTGCCGTGAACATAGCAACCCTACTTTCAAAAGCCGGCGCC
>JAHFEN010000030.1 GCA_023248455.1 Microcaldota archaeon
TGCCATCTTGGTTTTCGTTTACTGGTATTTCATTGCAGCCTCGTCATTTTCCTTTGCCCTTATACTTGCGGTTTCGGTGCTGGTAATAGCCTGCCCATGCGCACTTGGCCTTGCAACACCGACAGCAATAATGGTTGGCACAGGTGTAGGCGCGCAGAAAGGCATACTGATAAAGAACGCGGAGGCGCTCGAGTCAATGCATAAGATAAACAGTGTGATATTCGACAAGACTGGAACCATAACTGAGGGAAAACCGAAAGTGACCGACGTCGTTTCCCTCACTCCACTATCACAGTCTAGTCTGCTATCAATTGCCGCTTCGCTTGAAAAGCCGTCCGAGCACCCGCTTGCAGAGGCAATCGTGAATGAGGCAAAAGCCAAGGGCATCAAAATAGCAAAAATCGCCTCGTTCAAGAACATACCCGGCAAAGGCGTAACAGCCAAAATGGGCGCAATACAATACCATGTCGGAAGTTTCCGTCTTTTCGGAAAAATAACGGGCAAGGCGCTCTCTTCATCGCAAAAGCTCGAAGGGCAAGGCAAAACCGCAATGTTCGTTGGCAAGGGCAGCCGGATAATCGGCATAATCGCAGTTGCAGACGCAGTTAAGCAAACTTCAGCGCAGACGGTCATCGAACTCCGCAAGCTCGGGATAGAGAGCTACCTTCTTACGGGTGACAACGAGCGCACTGCAAAAGCAATTTCCAAGATGGCTGGCATCAAAAGCTATTTTGCGCGTGTGATGCCTAACCAAAAGGCAGAGTATGTAAAGAAGCTGCAATCGCAAAGCAAAGTAGTGGCAATGGTGGGTGATGGAGTGAATGACGCACCTGCGCTTGCACAGGCAAACATAGGCATTGCCATGGGTTCCGGGACAGATGTGGCAATGGAATCGGGCAGCGTGGTGCTCATGCGCTCAGACCCAATGGACGTGCCGCGGGCAATCCGGCTTGGGCGGGCGACAATGGACAAGATAAAGCAGAACATGTTCTGGGCGCTCATCTACAACGTAATAGGCATTCCGATTGCAGCAGGGGTACTTTACTCTTCGACAGGCTGGCTGCTCTCACCGATAATGGCAGGGGGGGCAATGGCTCTTTCGAGCGTGTCGGTGGTGTCGAACGCCCTCACACTTAAGTGGATAAGGCTATAAAACGCAAAGGCGCACGGAAAAACGAGGTAGGTTGATTGGTAAATGAAAAACATCTATTCATAATAGTCGGGGTGCTGGTATTGGCATTTGTCGGCTTCATGGTGTTTGATTCCGGCAAGAGAAGCGGGGCAGACCATCCGATAGATGAAACTGTTCCTGTCACTAACGGCGGCGGGACGCCTGCAAGCGGCAACGCACAAGAAGTTTCGCTCCACGCATCTGCATATGGCTACGACAAGGACACGATATCAGTGAAGGCAGGTCAGCCAGTGAAATTCGACTTTTCGGCAGATCCAGGCGCAGGCTGCGGAAGGCAGGTGATAATCGACAACTTCGGAGTGAATCTCGTCTCCAGGAACGGGGAAACCGTCTCTGCAACCTTTACGCCTGCCTCGCCAGGCGAATATAGCTTCCACTGCGGCATGAACATGTTCCGCGGCCGCCTCGTAGCAACTTAAACAAAGGTAATTTCGATCCAATGCTCACAATATGGAAACAGGGTTTGAAGCTGGTTTTTTCCAGTATGAAATACTTTCTTCTATTTTTCATCCTTTTTGGGGCGCTAGCCCCGCTTTATGCGGTTCTCACCGACATAATCATTCTTTCGCCGCTCTCCGTTAATCCAAGCATCAAGCCTCTTGAAACAGCGCTTATCATGCTTACAGCTCTTCTGGCATCGCTAGGTTTCACAATCGCAGCATTCCAGATTTTTGAATTCCGCGCAATCTCCAGACCAGTTGGCGCAAGCTTTGTTGGCGCAGGGGCGAGCGGAAGCTTCTTGGCCACATTCGCAAGTGCCTGTGTGGTCTGCCAACCTATCTGGCTGGTATGGCTTGGCCTGGGGAGTACATCGGTGTTTCTGGTAGATTACAGCCTTTACATAATTCTTGCCAGCATAGTGGTTCTGTTGTATTCTATAAACATCGGACTGAAGGCAGTCGTAAAAGGCTGCAGGATAATAAAAAAATGCAATAAATAGGTGTATTTCCGCGGAAATGACCTGTGTCTCCCGCTCAGGCTAATGAGTTTTAGCCTAGCGGACGGCCTGATGCGCATTCTGAAAATTGAACGGGATTACTTCCTTTTCTTCGCTTCCTTCCTTGAGGGCTGGGCTGTTTGCTGTTTTTTCTCGCCTTCGCCCTTTGCTTGCGCCGATGCTGGCTTTTTCTGCGGCGCTGCCTGTTCTTGAGGCCCGCCCTTCCCCCCGCCCAGAATGCCCGCCTTTGCCGCGTCCTCTGCGCTTGTTGAAAGCTCTTCGTCAATAAGCTCCCTGAAATCCTTGGCCCATTCCTTGTCCACTGCCGCCCAGTCCACTTCGCCGCCCTCGCCCGACATTTCCCGGAGAAGGTTATTTGCCCGTGTGGTGCAGCGGAGCACGAAATCCAGCTCCAGGCAGTGCGGGTGGTCGTACTTCTCCGCTGCGGCTTCAATCATTGAATAGACCTTGCCCTTGAAGAACGCCTCCATTATGTACTGCTCCGGGGGGATGCCCGTCTCCTCAGTCCTCCTCTCGAGCGCTGGCGGGATGAATTCGGGCTTGAGGCCCTTTGAAATTTTTGCCAGGTCGGCATCGGCAATGGTTGGCGCCTCTGCCTCGGGATTGTTCAGGAACAGGCACTTGAGCTGCGATGTTTCCATTGACTCGCCGCGCTCCAGCCTGAATACTTCCACAAACCTGCGCTCTTTTATGTCGGTTTCATACTGCTGGCCCACCACGCGGTAAATCCTGGTTTTCCTGCCAAAGCGTATCTTGCGAAGGAAGGAATACCGGTCGGTTGAGAACATTGAGGCTGCTGGCAGGCCGAACACCAGCTCCAGCCTGTCCTGTATGTCCTTTATCGAGCGCGCGTGCAGGTTGTAGAGCAGGAAAATGCCCGGCTGTGAGTTCAGCAGGTTTATCACGCCCTGCACCGCCACGCGCGACCGGATTTCGTTTATTATTACGCAGGCGTCGCCCATGCGCAGCGCCGCGTTTGTCATGGATATCAGGTCCAGTTCGTTCCCCCCTCCTATCTCTTCCTTGTCCGAGGCCTGCACCTGAACTGCGCCGACGTGGAATCCACGTTTCCTGTAAGCCTTGGTAGGTATCTCCTCTATGTCCTGTATGGGGAGTATCCTCTTCTTGGTGCCGATTGCTGCGATTTTTGTTGAGGTGAACGCTGTCTTGCCCACTCCTTTCAGGCCAAGCACGGCTTCAGAGCAGCCGATGCCCACCATCACATCGTCGTATCCTGCGAAGAAAGCGGAAAGCGTGCCGAGCTTCAGGTACATGGGGTAGGTGAAGGGCTGGTCGCGCATTATGCGCAATGCGGCCTGGAGTTCGCCGAACGTTGCAGGCGGCCTCTGAAGATGGCACCTCATTGCAAGGCGGGTGAGCACTATGTCCGCAACTGGCGAGCTCTTGTCGAACTTTCGAAGGCCTGGCGAGGCGGCCACTATGTTTTTGAACGTGTTTTCCAGCATCTCGTGGTTATACCGCCAGAGGGTGTGGCAGAGCCCGAATTTCGCGTGCTCTATGTATATTGGCGAGTTTTCGCTGTCAATATAGATGTCGGTGATGTTCTCGCGGTCCAGTGCCATGTTCTCGACAGGGGCGCCCAGGCCCACCACCCAGGAGGCCGCCTCCCTGCCCATTGCGACTGCCTGCTCCTGCGTTATCGGGATCCGCTCAAGGGATGCCTTGTCTATGAACTGCTGCGTGAATTCGCGGCTGCGGTCATCGAAAATGGTCGAAT
This sequence comes from Microcaldota archaeon, assembly GCA_023248455.1. Taxonomy (GTDB): domain Archaea; phylum Micrarchaeota; class Micrarchaeia; order Anstonellales; family Anstonellaceae; genus UBA10161. The sequence continues at coordinate 3,889 of JAHFEN010000030.1, forward strand.
AGTCCACGACCTGCTTTATTTCCCGAAGGCCCTCCTGTATGGCGCTTTTCATCAATTCCTGAAGCTCGTGCGGCATGGACTCGATTATTGGGTTCTCGATTGCGTAAAGGTGCGCCTCGCCACCCGGGACGTCGTATATCTGCACCTTTAGCCCGTGTTCAAGCTCGTAGCCGCCCCCCTGCTCTGCTGCAATAGGCACCGCGTCCTTGGGAAGGGAAAGCATGAAGTTCTGCATGAAAAGGAGCGATTTGAGGCCAAGGAGGGCGAGGAAGGCCGCACGAAGGTCGCCTGTTTTCTGGCAGAGGAGGAATAGGGAGGACTTGGTGTATGCGTTGAGTATGCCATTTAGCCACGCTTGGAAGTTCCTGTAGCCTTCCACGAATACGGCCTTTTCAGGATAGGGTTCGTTGTAGTCCTTGAGCACCTGCACTGCCACCAGCGGGTTCATGAACATGTACTCATAGAAGTCCTTGAGGAGCTTTTTGCGGGTGAGATACTTGTCGTCCTCGGGCCTGCCGTATGTTTTCGGGTTGAGCATTATCCCCTCGACCTGGCGGATGAGACCGTCATATTCGTAAACGATTGCGGACTTTTCCTCTTCCAGCTCCACCACCACTTCTTCCTCGTATCTCATGCTCTTCCAGAGCCTTGGGAGCTGCGAGGTGACCCTGAGGTGCGAATTGATGCACTGCGGCGTGGTGAGCCCCAGCCCGCAGGTCGGGCAGTCCATGACTAGGCGGTTTCCCTGGTAGGATGGTCTGCAGCCCATGCTGTGTGAATCGCAATTCAGCTTTTAATGCATATCGGGCACAAATTTGCCATGCCCGAGCATTCGCTTGTTTACGATGAGCTGAACCGCAAGTGGAAAGCCACGTGCCGCGTGCTCCTATCAGGCGAGGTCGGGGAGCTTGATGATTTCAAGGACTGGCTCTACGACTACTGCGGGCCTCGCAACGTTGCAAAATCCGAAAAGACCGGAAAGGCTGTGGTTTCATACGATGGGCACTATTCGAAGAACGCAAGTTGGATTTCGCTTGACGAGGTTGATTTTGCTGCAAAGCCCGCCAAGCTAGACATAAACAGCATCAAGGACATAGATTCGATATTGCGGGGCATATCAGAGCAGATAGTCTACGCGGGGAACATACACCTTGGGAACTCGACAGGGATAGAGCGCAGCACAACAATCATGGATTCGCATTACATATTGCATTCCGAATCAGCCTGGACGTCCAAATATGTGGCTTACACCACGCATGTGATAGGGGAATGTGTTTTCGGCGGCAACTGCGTGAGCAGCAACTTCCTCATCAGGTGCAATACCATACATTCTGAGAGGTGCTTTGAGATTTACAAGGGGGACTTCTGCACCGGCTGCTACTATTCGCACGGGCTTTCCTCCTGCCATGAATGCATGTTTTGCTTCAACCTGCGGGCAAAAAGGAACTGCATAGGCAACCTCCAGCTTCCGAAGGAAAAATATGCGGAGCTAAAGGAGAAACTTGTTGGCGAGATCCGAGAAACGCTGAAGAAAGACAAGAGGCTGCCCCACCTCATTGACCTTTTCAAGAATGAGATGCTGGATTACGCTCCAATGAAAGCGGTCTTTGCCAAAAGGCCGCCAACACAGCAGAAAAAAAATGACAAAAGCGTGATAGAAAACGCCTTTACCGAAACCTGCAAGCTCATATTCGGGGTTCCTTACAGGGGCATTGACAAATATTCCGCCTGGCTCAGGAGGAACACGCACAAATTCGAGGAAGGCACCTCGTGCGCAAGCGGCTCTGCCCTCCAGGTGCCAGAGTACGCCGACTTCATCCGTTTTCCGCGCGGCAGGCTCATGAATCTGGAAGAGGCGGAATTCGTAGGAGAACGGCTCACCCTGAGCGAGAAGGATGCTGAGGCGCTCACGCTTGCAAACGCAGGCAAGGCGCTTTCACCTATAGCATACTTTTCCCCAGAGTGGAAATCTGGCAACAACACGAACAACATAGGCTGCCCAATTGAGATAGACTGCACCGACTGCTACAGGAGCATTATCAACCTTTTCTGCAAGCGCTGCGCATTCGGATGGTGGCCGCGCCAGTCCGAGCACATCTTCGGATTCACCCGCACGCGCTCGTCGGCATTCTGCATCAACTGCTTTGACTCGGACAGGATACAGCGCTGCTTCGAGGTGTCGGAGGCAAGAAGCTCCACTGGCTGCTATTACTGCCATGACATAGAGAACTGCCACGACTGCATGTTCTCTTTCAATGCCAAGAACTTGAAGTATGCTGTCGGGAATGCGGAGCTGCCCAAGGAAAAATACCTTGAGATAAAGAAGATGGTGCTTGCGCAATTGAATGGCGAGCTTGCAAAGACGAACGGAATCGCGCTTTCGATATTCAATTTGCCTGATTTTGCTGGAAAGGCGTGATAGAAAAGCCTTTAAACACTTTTCCATAGAATACGACAGGTGTGTTTGTGCTTGACCCAGTCCTTCCCAAAGGATATAACAAGAGGATAAACAGCCGCCATTTATTGCTTGCCGACAACGGTCATATTCAAAGCGCCACTTTTCACAGATCATTAATGAGCGCTCTTGTCGACACATACTACAGTTACAGATCTGATAGGGCTATGGAGCTAGCAAAACGTTTAGCCACAGAAAAAATGAGAGATGCTGACGCCATTATACTCTATGGGAAGGCCGTACGCCAGAGCCGTCGCCTAATTGATTTGGGCAATAGGCTCTTGAGAGATGGAAATGACGCAAAGGCGCTGCATTTGTTCAATAAAGCGCTCCTAAGAAATCCAGATTTGGCAGCGGCATACTACAACATTGGAAAAATTTTGCACGATATGAATGAACATGGCCGTTCGCATGTCCTCATGATGACGCCTCTCGAAGCCCTTTCTCTTTCGACAAGATACGGGAGTGCAGCGGTTGCACTTGACGATACGTTGTCACCACATGCATACCGCTCTAGCTCCGATCGGATTGGTATGAGTAATCCTGAAATTCAAAGGATGAAATTGGAGGATCTGAAGAATTTATTGCGCTTTGGCAGGAGCGATGCGATAGTTCACAGCGAGATTGGGGGAGTATATTTGCTCGTGGGGGATATACATAGTGCGAAAACACATTTTCACGAAGCACTATCATTGAATCAAGAAACCAAGATTCTGAACGAGGAAGCTGTTGCAGAGATAACAAAACACCTCGGTGATATAAAAAAGCTCCTAAAAAATTCTTACGCAGCCCGTTTTTGAGGCGGGCTGCGCTTTAAAAAGGGTTCTTACCACTTAGGCATTCTTCAACTTCGCCTTGTAGACGTAGCCGTCCTTGCCGAGGTAGTACATGTAGCCGCCCTGCTTGTCAACCTTCTCAGAGCCGACCTTCTTCTTCCTGCCGCCCTTGTTGTGCTTCATTGGCGCGGCCCATACATAGCCATCCTTGCCGATGTAGTAAAGATAGCCGTTTTCTCGCTTTATTTTCTCAGATCCGATTTTTTGTCCCATTCAGGCACCTCCAAAATAGTCATGTGGTTAGGCTCATTCACCCTCCCGTCGAGTCTTCGTCGTCATAATTTATAAACGTATCTACGTCGGTGCTTCGTCGAACAAGAAGCAGGCGGAAGCACAGCGTAAACGGCGGCAATTGCATCCGTCCCCGGCACGACGG
>JAHFEN010000031.1 GCA_023248455.1 Microcaldota archaeon
CGTTATGCATTTTTGACACATTTGTTATCTGCCTAAAACAATAAAGTGGTACAATCAGCATTCCCTTGCGGGGGATGTCTGATAATCTTTTCCGGAGGAAAATTTACCATGCCCCTCTCGCTCTCTGAAACCGCGGTGCTGATTTCTTCTGCGTTGAAGGACCGCGACGTGCACGCAATGAGGAAGATAAACGACCGGTGCATCGACGAAACAGCCGTGAAATTCAGCACTCACACCTACCTCTACGCGCTGGTATCGTATGTGCTTTCCAAGGTGATGAGCAAGCCCCGCTACTACACGCAGAAAAGGGCAAAGGAATCGCTCGGCTCGGTCAGCCAGCTCCTGCGCTCGTGCGAATCGTACTCCAAGCAGGCGGACTATGATTCCCTCCTTTCCTGCCAGAACAAGATTCTCTCGGCAATAGAGAAGATGGACGACGCCGACCGCAGGTTCGTGAAGGGGATACTCGCAAAAGGCAAGCTGAAAATCGCCTCCACCCTCTACGCGCAGGGCATTTCGCTCGGCTCCTCGGCCGAGATGACAGGCACCGACAAGCGCGAGCTTCTGCTCTATGCGGGGCAAACCATGATGTTCGACAGGCTGCATGAGAAGAAGTCCATAAGCGAGAGGATGAAGGACCTGCGCGAGATATTTTCATAATGCAAGCTAATGGTCGATGCTAACAAACTGGGCATTGGGATTATAAATAAAAAGAGCCATATATTCCCGATAGAACGAACCCAGTAGCTTTTGATCAGAAGGTGTGTAATATGGGCGAACACGGTTATGTCACCAAAGTAACTCAAGTTGAGCATGTTGCCAGAGAAGCCATAGGAGCGCGGCTCCTCAAGCTTTTCCAGGAACTACAGGAAATTAATCCAGGTCCATATCCTGGCCCCCATCTTGTCGAAATGGCGATGAAGGGTGAATTCATAAAAATCCGCAAAAACATACCAGCGGCTTCAAAGAAGGCTCTTGAAGCAAGAAACAAGGAAATTTCTCAGGAAATAACCCAGTTGACAAAAGACCTAAACAGCCTGTTCGGTCTTCCGAATAACACGCCAATGATATATGAGCAGCTTCGCAGCTTCTTCGTATGCGCCGGATTATACGGCCATTATGAAAAGGATCCCTCCAATTTCCAGAATAGTGCATTCTCCAAAGAGAATGCGGGCTATCTTCCTGGCATATATCCCATGTTCTATCAATTCGGTAGAGTTGGGTCCACAAGAAAAGACATGGAAGAAGCCACAAACCGGCTTTACGTAATGATGCTCTACCAAGGCATAGGCGATGTAAAGATCAGCAAGGAAAAAGCAGCCGAACTCCTTTCGCTGAACCACAGGGATTACAAGCAGTTCGATGCAGCTATAAAAGAGCTAGCAATTGGACTTAAGAGGCCGGAAATCGAGTCAATTTACCGAGAAATACTTGATAACTTCCTTATAATAGGTTACGGCGTTCAGGCCAGCACCCTCTCTGTCGAAGAACGTAAGAAATTACTTGGGTCAATCCAGGCAAAAGACTCAAAAGTGCTCAGAACACTCAAGCTAAAACCTGGGAACATAGAAGAATATGTCCTGAAGGCAACCTCTGAAATATTGAATGCTTTCAAAGTGTATGGTGTCAAACAGCCCGAGAAACTTGATTATCCTGAATTTCCAGAAGTAGTATTCGTCAAACCAGAGTGGCCAATAAACCCTCTGGAAGATGATTCTAAATCAAAATATGTTCCACCCGAATATCCAGAAGATGGGAAACCCATTCCATTCAAACCAGAAAGCAAAGACACCCGTTTGAACTACTGGCAAATCATTGTGAGCACAGGATTTGCTGACAATCAGGAACAATTTGATCCAAAACAAGGTGCGAATCAGACTGCTGATCAGATAACCGCAACTTCCGGCAAAAGCGCTCTCAATGCCGCATTTGAGGAAACGAATTTTGGGGGCTTTATGAAAGAGTTCAGGAAATTCTTCGGTATTGGGACCGATAATGCGATATTCCTAGCGCAAACCGATGGCCAGAATTATGGGCAGTGGCATTACAGGTTCCGAGACGGAAGGGAGCAAGTTACGTTTGCCGACTTGACGGCGAACAATTTCAAGCTTCTGAAGGAAGCATACGAAGACTTCAAGGCCAAGAATCCAGGCGTGGATGCAAAAGGTAAGCTCAAAATGGGAATGGGAGGGCGCATATTTGATATCGACGTGAATACTGAAAAAACCGTGGAAGGTATTACTACTTCAAGCAATGCCATCATCAAAATCTCACCCAGGGACCAACCAGGGGTGGAATGGACATTTACAGGTAATTTCCATAAATCTGGTTATGGTTTCCCAAGCATTGGGTCAGGGGCTTTCACTCATCCGGACTTCACCCTGAATTTCGATTACAATGTAACTGTAAACAAACCAGACGATATCACAACTTTGACAATGGGCAACTACAATTTCTTTGCCGTTAGCAAAGACCCGAAAAAGAAAGAGCACCAATATCTAAAATTCAGCCTGGACAAACTAATGACCAATGTCAATTTCATTGATTACCAGGAGAAGATATGGACCGATGAAGACGGCTTGAAATATACATTTGACGAAACATTCAAAAGCACTGACAAGATGGGCAAGCTCATTGGGAATGCATGGAAGAATGGCGTGAAGAGCGGCCACCTGAAGCTTGAAGGCGAAACAGACGGCGCGAAACTAAATATTGACGCGGTATTTCGCGGGTTAGGGCAGGCAACCATATCTGCCAATATGGCTTTTGGCCCGCTTTTCCTAATCGCAAAGGATCTGCAGACAGCAGTTCAAACTGGTCCGGTAACGTACACAGTCTCAGGTGGCGAGGTAAGGGCAGGAATACCCGAGATTGGTATCCAAGCTGGCAGCTTCAAGTTTGATGTTTACAAGGGCGAAGGCTTAAATGGCGGCGAACTTATCGTTGATGGTTCAAGCGTTGCCAGGCTAACAGGATCGCATGATGTATTTCGCAACGAAATCCGGGTTAAAATAGAGGAAGCTGCGGCTAAGATCTACCATGCAAGTAGCGGCGAATCCAGATATGAAGCCTATCATGATCTTCTTAATAGCCTGCGGGACATTGCCACCACTAGAGACATCAAGCTGGAGGTGAATCCAGGAGGATTGCTCTCACTTGTATCTGGAACTTCTCAGTTAGCTCAATTTGTCGGTACTGCCGGCAATGCTTTGAAGATTGATTTTGACAAGTCCATAACACTTGAAAAAGATGACTTCATACGTTTAAATCAGGCTAGCATTGAATTCGATGAGGCAGGAAGGTCGCCTGACAAGAAGGAACGAATCAAGCGGGAAATAACCAGCCTTGTGGAATATTTTACACCTAAAATTGCCCCAGGCAATAAAAAATTCAATGACTTTTTGTATGACAACTTCATTCTCCCTTTTGCAGTCAACGAGATGCAAACGCTGGAATCCATAAAGGACACCTTTGCCGATGAGGCGAAGAAATTTGGATGGCTGCAAGGCACAGTGAGCAGGGTTTCATTGGGCGAAGTAGGAGGCATCGGGGCTGTGAGGTCCACCAGCACCGGGATAGCGACTGGCTTCCAGATCCCTATTACTGAGCAGGTCCGAATGTACAGTATGCTGGGGGCAAAATGGGCCAGCTATAAGGCAAGTCCGTTCGGAGCCCCACGGGAAAATATTAACCTGGGGGGGAAAGTGACTGGGGTAATGCTCAGCCAGCAATTTGAAATCCAATACGACCCCTGGCTGCAATTCTCCTTGGGCGCTTCTTTCCACCAATTCATTCCGACGGATTTTTCGCTGCAGGTAGGGCGATTCGACATGCCATTGGGCATAAAGATGGGGGACGTGCCATGGGTGCTGCCTTTCGGAAGCATGTATGTGGAAGCAAAAAAGTCCATAGTTTCTGGTGAGGACAAAGTTCAGATAGGTGCTAAGGTGATTGCCACAACGGATCTTGGTGTGGAAAACGGACAGTTCTGGTGCGGCGGCATGAAGAAGCTGAAATACGGTCTTGCACCGTTCATGAAATCCAGTATTGGAAATTTCCAAGTAAATGTACTGACAGCAGGCCCTGTCGAATCGCCTGCTGAAAATATTGAAGCCGGAGTCATGGTTTCCCCCCACGAATCTCCGTTTATGGTTGGTGGTGGCGTAACCAAGGTTCGGGGTTATGACCAAATAGGATGGCACGTTGATGCAAGCGCGAATTTCAGTGACGTCAACCTGCTGAATGGTTTCCTAAAGGATATACAGGCCAATATCCAGGCCACGCACAAAGAGGTCAGAGCAGGAGTGTCAATAAACATATTTGCATCCCAAGAGGCCCCCTAGCTGAGGCGTCGGTTTTTTTAATTTCAGCCTAGTATATCTAACACATGCCCAAGCTCTCAGGCCAGTCGATGATCTGCGACGCGAGTTCGCTCATCTCGCTTACCGACTCCTGCTTCATTCACGCGCTCTATTTCCTCAAGCGCCGCTACAAGGGCAATTTCATAATCCCTCCCTCTGTTGAGTACGAGTGCGTGGAGCACCCCCTTCACATGAAGACGCACGCCATACACGCCATACGCCTGAAGCGCGCGATAAACGAAGGTGTCATAGAGGTGGTGGACGCGCCCATAGGCTCCAGAGTGCAGGAGATACGCTGGATGGCGAACAACCTCTTTTACGCAGGCGGCACGCCGCTCCGCCTCTTGCAGGAGGGCGAGACGGAAATGCTTGCCCTCTCTCAATCAATCGGCGTGGAGAATTTGCTCATAGACGAGAGGACAACGCGCATGCTTGCCGAGGACCCCGAGTCGCTGCGTGTGCACCTTGAGAAGGAACTCCGAAGGCCCATAACAGTGAATGACGAAAACCTCTCGGCTTTCTCGCGCCTCACGAAAAACATGCGCTTCTTCCGCTCCAGCGAGCTTCTGCTTCTTGCGTATGAAAAGGGCTATTTCGCGGAGTACAAGACCCTTGAAAAGGACGCGATTGAGGCCTCTTTATACAAGCTCAAGTACGCCGGCTGCGCTGTGGGCTTCAACGAGATAGGCGAGTACGTAGAAGAGAACGTAAGGGTATAGCCAGGCGCCTGACACCGGAATCCCCCTTTGGAAACTTTTAATAAGCTTTGTATACATCTATGTATACATGGTGGAAACAATACGGGTGGACGACGAAACGGCAACCCTCCTCAAGAGGCTCAAGGGCAGCAGAAGCTATAACGACGCGATAAAGGGGATGCTAAAAAGCCAGACAAAGCCAGGCGAGCTTACCATGCAGCTCATCCGGGAACTTGAGAAGAAATACGCAGGAAAACGAAAGGAGAACGTAAGCGAGCACATTGACGAAATACTGTATGGCAAGGGAAGGCCATGATAGCCGACACCTCCTTTCTTTTCGCGCTTTACAGCAGGCCAGATGCCCACCACGCGCAGGCGCTTTCAAAATTTGGCGAGCTTATGCAGGAGGAAGGGCGCATGCTTGTGCCCTCAGAAGTGGCAGTGGAGCTTTGCTCGCTTATAACTTACCGTATGGGACTTGACGAAGCGTTGGCGGTGGTTGACAGGCTGTCGCAAGACCCCGTGTTTATTCTCGAGGGCTTCCGTTCAATATATGAAATTTCAGGAATTCTTAGGGAACTTGGGGCCAAAATATCCTACACGGACGCGGCAGTGCTTCTGCACAGCCAAATTACACGGCAGGAGATACTGACTTTCGACAGGCAGATGCAGAGCCTATGTAAGAGACTCGCAAAAGGGTAACCGGTGTTATTTTGCCAGAAAAAAAGAAGCCCAAGATAGCAGTGGACAACAGGGAGCCTGACGAAATATGCGACTGCCTCGAGGGCATGGGCGCGGAAATAGAGCTCCGCCAGCTTGAGCTTGGGGATTACCAGGTCTCAGACAGGCTGGTGGTGGAAAGGAAAACCCGCTCTGACTTCGAGTCTTCCATAGTCGACGGCAGGCTTTTCCGGCAATTGAAGGACTTGGCTGATTGTTTCCAACGAGTTGTTGTAATAGTGGAGGGCAGCCCGGAGAACGAGAGCAGACTGTCAAGGGTGGCTTTGCTGGGTGCCTATTCCTCAATCATTTCCGACTTCGGCTGCGCCATATTCTTCACACGAAACGTCTCAGCAACAGCTGAAATGGTGCATGCGCTTGCCTGCCATGAGCAATTGGCAAAAAAGCAGGAGCTCTCAGTGTATGCCAAGCGGAAGGCGCTGACCTTGGCAGACCAGCAGCGAGCTGTAATAGAGGCGCTCCCCAATGTTGGCCCCACCATGGCGCGCGCGCTCCTCAAGTACTTTGACACAGTGGAAAACGTCATCACCGCGCCAGAAAGCGAGCTTAAGGAACTCGACAAAATGGGCGAGAAAAAGGCGAAGCAGCTGCGGCAACTTTTGAGCACCCGGTATAAGGGGTAGGAATGATTGGTGACTAATAAAGCAAAAACGGGTAAAATCAGCCAAAAACTGGAAAAATTTGCCAAAAATAGTAAAGATTTAACTTGATTTCACTCCATTTGCCACGCATTTATATAAGTATCCTCGTTCTAAGAAAGTGCAGATGCTAATTCTACAGGACAAGATGTGGTGATAAAATGGACGAAAAAATAATCAAGATCGTGGCAGCCAGGCTCAGGCGCATGGAGGGCCAGCCAATAAACCAGGAAAAGCTCGAGTCAATACGCGAATCGGTCTACTCTGCCACAAGAACGAACAAGTCGGCATCCTTTTCCAATGTCAAGAAGTGGATAAAGGAAGCAAGGAGCATGGTGAAGAAACAGGAAAAGGCGGCAAAAGCCCCTGCGAAAGCCGCGCAAAAGGCAAAGTCTGTCAAGGGCAAGAAGGTTGCAAAGCATCCCAGGCACCAGCTTGCGCCTGCCGAGCGGGCGGAGCACCACTACCGCGAGCCTGTAATCCCTGAGGTCTCCAAGAGGGTGGAGGAAAGCGTCAACCTGATAAAGGACGACGTGCAGCTCCCTGTGCCCTTGCAGGAGGTCAACCTTTCAAGGCCCACCATTGTGTTTGACAAGATATACCTGCAGAGCATAAAGTTCGAAATCGCAGGCATCCGCCAGACTATGGAACGGGTGAGCAGGCAGCTGGACAAGCTCGAAAAGGAGCTCGTTTCGCACAAGGCCGAAGACTGACGCTCCCGAAACCTTCTTTCTTTTTAAATTGTTGCCAGCAGAGCTTTTGACTGCTGTGGTGAGCAAATAGGGCGTGAACCGCCGCTCACGCTGCGAATCAATCCTTTAAGCCCAAAACTCAGGCAGATTCCCATCGAGAAGCATGAATCTGGCGCACACC
>JAHFEN010000032.1 GCA_023248455.1 Microcaldota archaeon
CAATATTCTGAATGTCATGGTATTTATTCCTGCTGCTTTCCGCCTGTGATTGCCTTATGTCCTCCGATCTGGATAATTACAGGATCAAACGCCTTGTTCTTCCATACGTATTGATTTTATCTGCCTTTGTAACGAAAATCAGCGGGCAACCCATCTTTCTTTATCTGCACTCATTCCGGGAGTGTTTTTGGCTTGCCTCCGGAGTACTCGTAGCTCACCAAGTCATAGAGCTCCTTCCTCTCCCTGGCTTTCTTTTGCTCGTTTTTCACTGGATAGCCGACAGCGAGCACAAGAGGGCAAATGTCGCCTTTTTCGAGTTTGAGCACCCTGAAAGCTTCCGACTCTTTAACGCAGAGTATGCAGGATGCGCAGCCTAGGTTTTCGGCTTCCAGTGCCATCAGGAGCACTGGCATGGAAAGCGGCATATAGTCTTCGAATATTCCGGGCATGTCTGTCCTGAGAAACCGATTTCGCCTTGCCAAAAATGTTTCTTAAGAACGGCTGCGATAAGTGCAGGAGGCCGGGACAGGTGTTCCTTTGGTTCGTATATGCCATACCTTGCGGTCTTGAGGAGCCGGTTGATGTGCTCTCTTTCCCTAACTACCACGAATTCCAAGGGCTGGAGGTTCCTGAACTAGGGAGCCCACCTTCCTGTTTCGAGTATCTGCAGAAGGTCATATTCGCCCACCCCTTTCTTTGCATATTCATAGGTAGTCTTCCTTTTCATGGCAAGTGCCAAAAATCTGAAGCTTTCCTTTTCCATGTTCCACTTCGGGTTCCTTGATTTTCAATATTGTTGGTCGGATAAGGGCGCAATAATTCGGCAGGCGCGCATTTATCTCCGTCTGGCTTTTTTCAGCCCCCTCTTCGGGCACAATTTGTCCAGCGGGCATCTGCTGCACATGGGCCTTCTTGCAATGCAGATCGCCCTGCCGTGGTGCACAAAAAGGTTCGAAATATTCAGCCAATCCCTGTGTGGAACCAGCTGCATGAGGTCCCTCTCAATCTTGTTCGGGTCATGGTTGTTTGTGAATCCCATCAGCTTCGACAGGCGTATGGCATGCGTATCCACCGGAATTCCCTCAAGAATCCCGTATGAGTTTCCAAGCACAATGTTCGCCGTCTTTCTCGCAACCCCGGGAAGTTCAAGCATCCCCTCCATGGTTTCAGGCACCCTTCCCTTGTGCTGCTCGGCAATTATTTTGCATGCCGCCTTGATGTTCTTCGCCTTGTTCCTGAAAAAGCCCGTGGATCGGGCCAAATGCTCAAGCTCGGAAATGTCTGCTTCTGCGAAATCTCTGGCAGTGCTGTAGCGGGCGAATAGCGCAGGGGTTACCATGTTCACCCGCTTGTCGGTGCACTGCGCAGAGAGCATCGTCGCCACAAGGAGCTGCAGCGGGCTGCGGTAGTCAAGCGAGCACTTTGCCCGCGGGTAGGTTTTCTTGAGAATTGCAAGTATTTTAAGCGCCCTGGCTTTTTTTTCCGCCTCATGCTCGGCCATGGGTGGGTTTTTGCGTCATGATTTATAAGTATCTGTCAATTGAATAACTCCAAGGGCCCGTGGCGCAGCCTGGATAGCGCGGCAGACTTCTATGCCTAAGGGGGCTATTGGGATTCAAAAAATCCCCCTTGGGCCACAACCCCCAATGGAATCACAAACACGGTTGTTCCGGAAGCCATCTGAAGGTCGCGAGTTCAAATCTCGCCGGGCCCGTCTTTTAATTATTGGGGGTTACGGAATCTCCCAAAACCTAGGGGCGCAGCCCCTGGGTTCGGGTCTGAAGGTCGCGAGTTCAAATCCCGCAAGCCGGGCTTGCGGTCCCACCGGGCCAGCTCATTTTTTTCAGCGTTTTTGCTTGCTTATTTAAACCTTCACAATGAAATCAGTCAGCTTTTAGATGGAAACAATAGCACAAGCGTGGGAGCATGGAGCAAAAAGTAGCAGAAGTCATAGAGCTTATCGACAATGTGGGAGGAGACACCTCTGTCCCGAAAAACATTCGCCGTGCGCTTTCCGAGGCAAAGGAGCGCCTCAAGGGCACGGAGGAGCTGCCCACGCGCGTATCAGCAGCAGTGTATGCTATTGAAGCAGTAAGCGAGGACATCAACATGCCAATGCACGCGCGCACGCAGATATGGGCAATAATGTCAGCGCTCGAATCCATAAAGACTGGATGAAATGCGCCGGCCTTGTGGTGCAAGGCTGGCAGAAATCGGTTCCGCCATACGCCGAATGAGGCTCGGGATGCGGAAGTGGTCAGTGTGAAGGCAGACCTGAAGGAAATCCACGCGAAACACATCCGGCTTACTCCGGAGGCTTACGAATTCCTGGAGAAGAACGAAATCTCCGGGGAAGTCTACCAGAAGATAATCTTATCCGATTCTTTGTTTGTCACAAAGGAGATGATAGACGGCCTTCTCTCCAGCCAGGAAAAAATTCCCACGAAGCCTGTGTCAGTGGCGCGCTCGCCGGATTTCAAGCCATACGCAAAGGAATACTCCGCCAATTTCAGGCTCATCGACCGCTCGGACATAACTGGCAAGTCCAACTGCACCGGCAAGATAGAGGATTTTGTGGCGCACTTCCGCAACCGGTTCGAGCGCGTTTCCAAAATCCTGCGGATGAGGATGGCCGAGAATACAATAGTCACCACCAAGCAGCTGAAAGGAAGCCAGGGCGGGAAAGTGCGCCTCATCGCTATGGTTACTGAAAAGCGCCCCACCAAGAAAGGGAACATCCTCCTTAATGTCGAGGATGAGGAGGGTTGCGCCAAGGTGGTCATACCAAAGGACACAGACGCCTACAAGCTCGCGTCCCATATACTTCTTGACGACATAGTGGCCTTCGATGGCAAGAATGCCGACGAGCTTTTTATTTCCGACGCCCTAACCTGGCCGGAAATCCCATTTGCGCGCGTTCAGAAAAAAACCGAGCGCGACATTGGCATAGCATACGTCTCCGACCTGCATTTCGGCAGCAAGAAATTCCTCGAGAAGGAGTTTGCGCATTTCATAAACTGGCTGAACGGTTCTGAGGGGAAACGGGAGCTGGCAGGGAAGGTCAAGTACATCATAGTGTGCGGCGACCTGGTGGACGGCATCGGGATCTATCCCGAGCAGGAAAAGGAGCTTGTTGTCAAGGACATTTACAAGCAATATGAAATGTTCGATGCGGCAATGGAAAAAATCCCTGACTACATCACGGTCATAGCCGCGCCTGGCAACCACGACGCAGTAAGGCGCGCAGAACCGCAGCCCGCCATCCCCCGGGAACTCATCAGGTCGGATGTGGAGCTGGTGGGCAGCCCCTGCAATGTGGAAATAGAGGGGCTCAAGCACCTTCTCTACCATGGGACTTCACTCGACTCCATAATCGCTGGAATGGGCGGGCTCTCTTACGAAAAGCCCGAGGAGGCCATGCTTGAGATTTTGCGGAGGCGGCACCTCTCCCCGATTTATGGCGATAACCTGATTGTCCCGGAGGAGCGCGACTACCTCGTGATAGAGGAGGAGCCGGACGTAATGCACATGGGGCACGTGCACAAGAACGGCTACATGACCTACCGCGGCACGCTGCTTCTGAACAGCGGCACCTTCCAGGACAGGACAGACTACCAGGTTCGCGTTGGCCACCACCCCACTCCTGGAATAGTGCCGGTCCTCGAGACAAAAAGCGGGAAACTTAACCACATTAGCTTCATGGGCGAGTAGGGAGGGTGAATTTTTCAGAGGTACCATTTGGCAAAATGGAGATGGGGATGGATAGGTGGACGGATTGGTGAAAAAAGAGGGTATTGGCAAGGAGATGCAGGATTATATTTCATCGCTAAAGTCAGGGCTGGACCGGGCTTACTCGATAGCTGAAAGCGCTCGCGAGAGGAAGTTCGACCCCTCGCTTTACGTTGAAATAAAGCCGGCAGCGGACGTGGCCGCGCGCGTGGAGGGGATAGTTGGCCCGCCGGGCATACAGGGCATAATCCGGGAGCTTGAGGAGCAGGGCCACAGCCGTGAAACCATTGCGCACATGGTGGTGAAAAAAATCGCTGCAGGCGAAGTGATACAGGGCGACAAGCGCCAGCTCGTAGAACAGGCGGTGCGCACAGGTGTTGGCATACTCACCGAAGGGGTGCTAGTCGCCCCGACAGAGGGGATTAGCAAGTTCGAGCTCCGGAAAAACCCTGACGGAAGCGATTATCTCGCAATCTTTTTTGCAGGCCCCATCCGCTCCGCAGGAGGCACGGTCGCAGCGCTCGCCGTAGTGCTTGCAGACGTTGCCAGAAGGCAGCTCGGTGTGGGCGACTTCCGCCCAACTGACACTCTCGTCGAGCGCTATGTGGAGGAAATCGGCGTTTACGGCACCCGCTCGGCGCATTTGCAGTACAAGCCGCCCGACGATGACATACGCCACATAGTGCGTAGCTGCCCTGTGTGCATCGACGGCGACCCAACGGAAGACGACGAAGTGCAGGTGCACAGGGATACGATCGGCATTCCAACAAACCGTGTCCGCAGCGGTATAGCGCTGGTGATTTGCGAGGGCATTGCGCAAAAGGCCGCCAAGGTGAACAAGTACGTGAAAAAAATCAAGCTCGACTGGGCCTGGCTTGAGGCCATAATAAAAGTGGCAAGAAAGGAGGGCGGAGCCTTCCAGCCCAAGCCCGACTTCCGCTACCTTGACGAGTCGGTCGCAGGCAGGGCGATATTCGCCTACCCGTCCTCAAAGGGCGGCTGGCGGCTGCGATACGGCAGGACGCGAGCGACAGGGATAATGGGGAAGGCAGTCCATCCTGCGAGCATGTACCTCCTTGACTCGTTCCTGGCAATTGGGACACAGATGAAAATCGAGCGGCCAGGGAAAAGTTGCGTGGTAACCCCATGCGATTCCATACACGGGCCGGTTGTGAAGCTGAAGGATGGTTCTGTGGTGCAGGTATCAACTGCGGATGAGGCGCAAAAGCTGGTCCCGGATGTGGAAAAAATCCTGTTCCTGGGCGACATACTCATTACAGTGGGCGATTTTGCAAAATCCAACCATCCGCTTCTCCCTGGCGCCTGGTGCGAGGAGAGATTCGACCTTGAGGCAAAGATGGCAGGCATTCAAAACGTGAAGCACGACCTCTCTGCGGGCGAAGCGGTGGCGCTTAGCAGGAAAAGCGGTGTGCCTCTCCATCCGCGCTACACTTACTTCTGGCACGACATCAGCCACGAACAGCTGCGCGAACTTGCCATCTGGCTAAAGACAGGCAAGCCGAATTACGGCGTTCTCAAGCTTGACGATTTCGAGCTCGAGTCCGCGCCTGCAAAGCACGTGCTCGAGGAGCTCTGCATTCCGCACAGTGTGGTAAAGGGGAAAGTCAGGCTGCAGGGGGAGCATGCCTACGCGCTTCTCAAGACGCTTGGAATAATGGTGGACATGAAGATAACTGGGGAGAAATTTGAAACGCTTTTCAACGAGAAAAAACCCATACTTGAGCTCCTGACCGCAATTTCCGGAATGAAAATAATGCCCAAGGCCCCAACTTACATAGGCTCGCGCATGGGCAGGCCGGAGAAGGCGCGTGAGCGCAGGATGAAAAAGAGCGTCAACGTGCTTTTCCCTGTCGGCGTTTCGGTTGACAAGAATGCCAGCATAACCAAGGTGTACAGCCGAATGAAGGCCCGGAGCGAGCGGGAGGGAAGGGGAATCGACGTTGAAATCGCGCGGTTGCGCTGCCGGGCCTGCGGGAACATAACCATGTCCTCGGGCTGCATATGCGGGGGCTTTGCAACACTTGAGCGGGTGTGTGGAAGATGCGGCAAGCCAGCAAAATATGCGGAATGCCCGAACTGCAGCATGCCAACAAACCTATGGGAAAAGCGGCCGGTCGACATCATAAAAATGGTGGAGCGCGCCTCTGAGCGCTGCGGCATAAAGCTCGAAGAAATAGCGGACGTGAAAGGGGTGGAAGGACTTTTCTCCGAATCCAAAATACCCGAAGCCATAGAAAAGGGCATCTTGCGCGCCAAGCACAAGGTATTCGTGTTCCGCGACGGCACCTGCCGCTTTGACTCAACCGACATCCCGCTCACCGAGTTCACTCCTGCCGAGCTTGGCGTTACTGTTGAGGAGATGAAAGAGCTCGGTTACACGTCGGACATGCATGGCAAGCCCCTGACAGGCGCAGGCCAGATTCTCCCTCTCAAGCCCCAGGACATAATACTCTCCCGCCACGGCTCCAAGTACCTTCTTGCTGTTGCTGGATTTATCGACGATCTACTGGTGAAGCTATACAGCCTTCCGCCATTCTACAGCCTAAAAAGCGAGCAGGATTTGGTCGGCCAGCTTGTGATAGGCCTCTCCCCCCACACGTCAGCAGGAGTGCTTGCCCGTGTCATAGGATTCACCGAAGCGCACGTCGGCTTTGCGCACCCCTACTTCCACTGCGCGAAAAGGAGGAACACCGACGGCGACGAGGACACGGTGATGCTCCTCATGGACGGACTTCTGAACTTTTCCCGTTCATTCCTGCCGGTTTCGCGCGGCGGAACAATGGACGCCCCGCTCGTGCTATCCACCGAAATCCCGCCCGAGGAAGTGGACGACGAAGTGCACGCTATGGAGTGCTGCTCCTCCTACCCCTTGGAGTTTTACGAGGCTGCAGACAGCCATGCCTCCACATCGGAAATAGAAATAGAAACGGTAAAGAAGCGGCTTGGCAAGCCAGAGCAGTACCACGCACTGGGCTACACGCACGAAACCTCTTCGATTTCCGCAGGGCCTCACGAGTCCACCTACCTGAAATTCAAGGACATGGGCGAAAAAATTGCCGCGCAGTTCGTTCTGCAGGACAAGATACGCGCGGTCAATGCTTCGGATGCTGCTGAAAGGCTCCTTCTGCACCACTTCCTGCCCGACCTTTACGGCAACCTTCGCTCTTTCTCCCAGCAGGAGTTCCGCTGCCTGGACTGCAAGATAAAGTACCGGCGCATCCCGCTATCGGGCAAGTGCAATGAATGCGGCGGCAAGCTACTGCTTACCATACACAAGGGGGGCATCACGAAGTATTTGCAGTACTCTGCCGACCTGGTGGAGCGCTACCACCTCCCGCTCTACATGAAGCAGAGGATTGAAATACTGCGCAAGGACATCGAGTCGGTCTTCACAGAGGAAATCCAGAAGCAGAAGGGGCTCGCCGAGTTCATGTGACAGCCCAAGGGGGCTCCGCCCCCTTAGTCCGTCACCGCCTGCTGTGGTGAGCAAATAGGGCGTGAACCGCCGCTCACGCTGCGAATCAATCCTTTAAGCCCAAA
>JAHFEN010000033.1 GCA_023248455.1 Microcaldota archaeon
CCTGCATTCGCCCTTCCCCCTTCGACTATGGCAGGTATGGTGATTTTTGTCATTTTATCATCCCTCGTTAACCTAAGATCAGGCTTGCCGATATGAGGGCACGGGAATTTAAGGCTTTCGAAACCGCTTGTTACTCCTGCAACGAAAGCTCGCCGCATGGGTCAGTGCCTATTTTCACAGGCACGGGCGAAGCAAGCGGCGTCTTGCCCCTGCACTCGATCTCGTAAATGAAGTCAGTGGAATTGGGGATGCCTTCCACCTTCACCTCGTGCGGGATGCCGTAGCATTTGAAATTCAGAAGGTCGCTTCCAGAGTATCCTCGCCCAGCCACTTTCGCCTTATAGGAATACTCGCCGTTGACCATATCAAGGCTGCTTGAAAGCACAGAGCACTCGTGGGTCTTGTCAAAAACCTCAAGGAGCTTGCTGCCGCATCTCTCGCCGTTGATTGTGGCATATACTTCCACAGTGCCGGCAGTGTCAAACCTGCATATTTTCCCTGTGTCTACCAGGCCGCCTGCCTTCTCTGATATCTCGGTGGTGCCGCAAAGGTAGGCAAGTGTATCCTTGTCAGACTGGGTATATGCCTGCACTGTGACCTGCGAAGTTCCGCCCTTGGTGATGCGGCTTGGCGCAAGCAGCACGGTGCAGCGCGATTTTCCGGCTGGCGCGCTTTCCACTGAGGAGCGGAGGAATTCAGCCCTGCCGCACTCCTTACCATCGAGCTTGGCAATGGCTGGGTTGGGTATTTCCAGCCTGGTGCAGAAATAAAGCTCGCCTCTCTTCTCAGCCGCGCTTCCGCTTGGGCAGATCACCTCGAGCTTCTTAGTCGACGCAGTTTTCACCATAACGTAATACACGCTTGAAGAATCCTTCTGGAACTCAACTGTGCACTTATCCGCCTCCATTGCCGGAGGCTTCTCAGGGGCAGGCAAGGGAGCCGGCGGGGTCTCGTTTTTCACAGGCGCAGGGGCAGGCGGGGGAGGCTGCTGCTGCACAGGCTTTGGCGAAGGGGCCGAAGGCTGCGAGGCGCACCTGCAAAAAGCATTATTGCCACTATCGATAGCACAAACAGGATGTTTTTCATGGTCCCAACCTCCAATTTACTTCTTCACCGCGAAAACTATATAGGCTGTATGGGTGAGCCCGGTGTTCTCAGGCCGCACTCCTGCTGTTCGCACAAGGTAATCCCTCACAATTGATTCCACCATATGGATTTCTGCAAAGCCGGCAGCTTCGCACGCCTCGTAGAATTCCCTTGCCTGCTCCACATGTGGAAGGTAGCCGAAAACCATGCCGCCTTTGCGGAGAGCTTTGTGCGCATGAGGGACAACCTTGTCAGAATCCGCAAGGTCGAGTGTTACCAAGTCAGCATCAGTTTCATCAATGCCATCAAATACATTCTTCCTTTTTATCTCCACCGACTCGGAAACTCCCGCCCTTTTCGCGTTTTTTTCCGCAAGCTCGGCAAATTCCTCGCGCCATTCGTAGCTGATGACTTTTTTCGCTACATTCCCAAGAGCAACAGCAAGCCAGCCGCTCCCTGCGCCAGCGTCAATTACAAGCGAATTCTTGCCGGCACCGGAATAGGCGAGTATAACCCCAATGTCCTTTGGGAGAACCACCTGCGGGCCCCGCTTGCATTTCCTGAGTATCTCTGGAAAGAACAATGGAATCACTCTGTTTTCTCCTGCGTCGCATCTCCCGGCAAGCAATCACTTCTTGTTCAGCCTCTCAGCCAGTTTGGAATCGGACAGCCCCAGTATCCTTGCAGCAAGAAACGCGGCATTCTTGCCATTGTCAATTCCCACGGTAGCTACAGGCACGCCCGGGGGCAGCTGCATTGTTGAAAGGAGCGCATCCAATCCGTCGAGTTTCACATTCACCGGCACCCCTATGACCGGCTTTTTCGTCTTCGAGGCAATCACCCCTGGAAGGGCGGCAGACAGGCCCGCAACCCCGATGAATATTTTAGCGTCAGATGCGCGGATTATCTTGTCAAGCAAATCCGGCGTACGATGGGCTGAGGCAACTTTAATCTCATTGGATATTGCGAACGAATCGAGAGCCTCCTTTGCTTTGTTCGCAATGGGCATGTCTGTTTCGCTTCCCAGCAGGATAAGGACATCAACCATCAAAAGCACCCCGGCAAACTCCACATTCGACTTGCACTTCCACCATTCGCGCCCTCTACCTTTCAAACTGCTTTCCGGTCAGTTTCTCATAAGCCTCGATGTACTTCTCGCTCGTCTTGGCAATAACATCCTCGGGAAGCTTGGGGGCAGGCGGCTTCTTATCCCAGCCGGTAGATTCAAGGTAATCACGCACAAACTGCTTGTCGTATGAAGGCTGGTTCTGTCCTTCAATGTGCCTGTCCGCAGGCCAGTAGCGGGAGGAGTCGGGCGTAAGCGCTTCGTCAATGAGTATTATTTTCCCGTTATGCATGCCGAACTCGAATTTGGTGTCTGCCAAAATTATGCCGCGCGTGCGTGCGTAGTCTGCGGCAGTGGAATAAATTTTCAGGGAAAGTGATTTCACTGCATCGTATGTTCCGTCCCCCACAATTTTCCTTCCCTCTTCATCAGCCACATTCTCATCATGCCCTGCGTCTGCCTTTGTGCTCGGCGTGAATATTGGCCGGGGTAGCTTGCTCGAATTCTTCAGGCCATCAGGAAGCATGATCCCGCAGACGCTGCCAGAGGCATTGTACTCCTTCAAGCCCGAGCCTGCCAAATAGCCCCGCACAACGCACTCCAGCTTTATCGGCTTTGCCTTCTTCACCACCATGCTCCTGTTTTTCAGGTAAGAAGGGAGCCCCGCAGGGACTTCGGTGGAAATGAGATGGTTCTCCACAATGCCGCGCAATTTTTCGAACCAGAAAAATGAAAGCTCGGTAAGTATCCTGCCTTTGTAGGGGATGCCCTCCCCGAAAACCACGTCGAAAGCCGACAGCCTGTCGCTAGCGACCATCAGCAGGTTTCCGTCGGCAAGCTCGTAGGTGTCGCGCACCTTTCCCCGCGAAAAAAGCTTCAAGGGCAGGTCTATCTTGGTAATTGCTTCAGTCATTCTCCCACCAAAGCTGATGTGGGGTGAAATTTTATAATGCAGCCCTATGCTTTGCGTTCAGGCACAGCCTGTCATTTTCATGAAGGTCGGAAATCTTGATATCCTTTAGGCGCTCAGGGTTGATTTCCACAGCCAAAATTATACCTGAACTTGCTTTTATATCTTATCAGATCAGGCTCGCCCCGTAGCCCAACAGCCAGACTGCAAGCAAGGACCGGAGCCGAGAGATTCGCTCAAATCAAGCTTGCTGCGTATCCAAGAAGACCGACTGCAAGCGCGAGCAGGGAGGTTTTTCGCGCAGCCTCGAACGTTTCCTGCGTGGGCTTT
Source organism: Microcaldota archaeon (assembly GCA_023248455.1). GTDB lineage: Archaea > Micrarchaeota > Micrarchaeia > Anstonellales > Anstonellaceae > UBA10161. The sequence goes on from JAHFEN010000033.1 coordinate 3,393, forward strand.
TTCGAGACCTCAAGCGCCATTCCTGCGAACGCTATCGCAGTAATTGCCACCAGCCCGAGCGAGAGCGTGTTTTTGGGCAAGCCGAGGAAATAGGGGAGGAAGGAAAGCGGCGAGAGTATTGCGTAACAGGCCTGCGCGCCGAATATCGCGTTTGGCTTGCCCACGAGCGCGGGGAGTGTGTTTGACTTCCTGTACAACACGTCCCCCTCCACATCCTCCACTGTCTTGATTATTTCCCTGCCCAAGCCAGCCACAAATGCAACGTCGGCAACCGCGAGCAGGGGGAGCGAGGGCACGCTTGAAACAATGATGTTGCCGAAGACAAACGGGATTGCCATTGATGCTGCTATGTATGCATTCCCCAGGAGTGCGACATCCTTGAGCTTCAGGTTGTAAAGAATCGAGAAGAGCGCGAAAAACACTGCTATGAAAAACGCGTAAGTCGGGAGCGGAATGGCTGCAGCCACCCCGAGTGCGTAGCAAACTGCCGAGGCTGCGAGCGCTTTTTTGGGCGTTATTTCCCCTGCCGCAATGGGCCGGTCAGCCCTCCTGTTCTCAGTGTCTGCCTTGACATCCCAGAAGTCATTGAGCGCGAACGAGCCCATTTCTATGAAGAACGGTACGGCAAGCGAAAGCAGGATTATTTCCAGAGAAGGGAGCTGCACAGAAAGCGAGCGGGAAGCCAAAAGCTCGGCCAGGAGCACGGCTGCCACCAGCATGAAAGCGTGCTCAATCCTGAAGAGCCGCTTATAGGCGAGCAGTTTTTTCATGCATTCATTCTGCAGCCGATGCTATATATTCTTATTTCGGCTCCTGCTGGGTCACGCAATGGATCCCCCCGTAGCCGTGCACCAGCTCCTTGGCATTGATTGGGACGATTTCCCTTCCTGCAAAACAGCTTCCGATTATCTCTGCCGCCTCCTCGTCGCATTTGTCCCCGAACACCGGAAGCAGTACGCACCTGTTTGCGATATAGAAGTTCGCGTAGCTCGCAGGCAGTCGCCTGTTCTCCCCTTGGTCGATTATTGGCGATGGCATGGGAATAGGTATTGCATCAAAGCCGGATGAGGTTAGGAGCGCAGCGCCCGTTTCCAATGCTGCATGATTTGGGTCGCCACGGCTTTTTTCCCTTGCGCAAATCACTGTGTTTTTCGAAACAAATCTTGCAAAATCGTCCACATGACCGTCGGTGTCGTCACCTTCTATGCCTTCCTTGAGCCAGACAACGCGCGAGGCGCCGAAATAATCGCTAAGGTAGGTGTTTATCCGGCTTTTGCTCAGGCTCGGATTGCGGTTTTTGTTAAGCAGGCACTGTTCGGTTGTGAGAAGTGCGCCCTCTCCGTTCACGTCAATCGAGCCTCCTTCCAGTACTATCCCTGGACGGAAAACCCGGATGCCTGCGCTTTCAAGCCCCCGGCCTATTTTTTCCCCCGCCTTGTCATCCTCTTTCAGGTCGCCGTATTTCCCCCCCCACGCATTGAAAACCCATTTCACTGCAGCTTTCTTGCCGGTTTTTCTGTTCGTGATGAATATTGGGCAATAGTCGCGCACCCACACGTCTGAGGATTTTATCCTGGAGAAAAGTACATCACCGCTGTAGGCTCCTTCAGCGGTGAGAATCCTCTCCACGCGCTGCTCCTCCGAATCACTGTCCACCAAAATCTTCACTTTTTCTCCTGATGAAAGCGCCCTTATCATCTCGCAGAAGGCATTCTCCACCTTTCCGATGGCGCTTTTTGGGAATGTCTCGGTGTTTTTCGGCCAGGAAAGCCAGGTGGCAGAATGCTGCCCCCATTCTGCGGGCATAAGAAATCCCTGTGAAGAAAGAGTGTCCGGCATTTGCATCGCATCATTTCCGTTTTTCGGTCAGTTTCCAGTATTGGTCCGGCCTCCGGTTGAGGAAGAACTGCCAGCCCTCGCGCACCATGCGGCTGTGCCCTGGGCTTATCCTGGCTATCAGCACTTCCTCGCCCTTGCCTGCGCGTGCAATGGTCTTCCCGAATGCGTCGATTGCAAATGAGCCGCCCCAGAAGTCCATTTTCCCCTCAGTCCCGCACCTGTTCGCCGCGGCTAACGGCATGCCATTTGCAATAGCATGCCCGCGCATTACGTTCTCCCAGGCCGCCTGCCAGCTGCCCTCAGCCTGCGCTATCCCTTTCACTGAGCCGATTGCCGTTGGGTAAAAAATCATGTCCGCGCCCATTAGGGCAAGGCATCTCGCGGCTTCCGGGAACCACTGGTCATAGCAGATGAGGGTGCCGATTTTTCCAATCCCGGTCTTGAAGGCCCTGAACCCAAGGTTGCCCTTGTCGAAATAATCCTTCTCGTAATAGCACTCATCGTGCGGTATGTGCACTTTGCGGTACTTCCCGAGAAGCCTGCCAGTATGGTCGAATATGACGGATGTGTTGTAGAGATGGGCCCTGTCCTTCTCGTATATCGAGCCGCCTATTAGCACGATCCCGTTCTCCTTTGCTGCCTCGGAGAGCGCTTCGGTCGTTTTTCCTGGGACGGTTTCCGCCTGCGAGGCTGCCTCACTCCTCCTGCCCTGGAGCTGGGCAAAATACGGGGCGGTGAAAAGCTCTGGCAGGCAGACCACCTGCGCTCCCATGCTTTTCGCGTCGCCTATCATGCCGATTGCATGCTCAAGGTTCTGCCGCTTGCTTTCGCCCATGCGCATCTGCACCAGGCCAAGAATGATTTTTTCCGCTCCCATTTCCATGCCTTCCGGTTTTACTTGATGTGCAATCTTTTTAAAGTGTTGAATGCACCTCATGACCACATGGTGCGACGCGAAACTTTAGGCTGGGCATGCCTGCCAGAGGCGTCCTGCCGCACCTTGTGACGGGAGGAAAACGATGGCAAAGGCATCGGCAATTTCAGGATTGTACAAGATGGAGCGCAAGAAAAGAATAGAGGAGGTAGCGGATGCCGCGGGCTTGGGCGAGGGGCAGAAAAAGCTTCTTGCCTCGGATTCCCCTCTTCCATTCTCTGTTGCCGAAAGAATAAGCGAGAATGTCCTCTCCATCCATGGCCTGCCCCTCGCAGTTGCCACGAATTTCATCGTGAACGGGCGCGAGGTTCTTGTCCCAATGGCAATCGAGGAGCCTTCGGTGGTTGCCGCTGCCTCGAACGGCGCAAAATTGTGCCGCGACACAGGGGGCTTTTCTGCAAATGCCGACACGCCGGTCATGATCGGGCAGATTCAGCTGGTGGGCCTCAAGGATGCTGCAAATGCTGCGGAGAAGCTGAATGGCGCAAGGGCGGAAATCCTGAAATCCGCAGAGCCGTTCGCTGCAAATATCGCAAGCTACGGAGGAGGCTTGCGCGGCTTTGCGGCAAGGGTGATTGAAACCAAGCGGGGCCCCATGGTCATTTCAGAATTCCACGTTGATGTGCGCGACTCAATGGGAGCGAATACGGTGAACACTATCCTGGAGGGAATTGCGCCGAAAATCTCCGAAGTAAGCGGTGCAAAGGCGAGATTGCGGATACTTTCCAACCTTGCTGTCCTCCGCCTTGCAAGGGCAACCGCCATCTGGAAGAAAGAAACCATCGGCGAGGATTCAGTTGAAGGGATTTTGGATGCCTGGGCATTTGCCGATTCTGACATTTACCGCGCAGCCACGCACAACAAGGGTGTAATGAACGGCATTGACGCTGTGGCGGTTGCAACTGGCAATGACTGGCGGGCCGTCGAGGCAGGCGCCCATTCTTACGCTGCAATTTCAGGAAAGTACGGCACACTCACCCGCTACAGAAAACTTCCTAACGGGGATTTGCAAGGCGAAATTGAGCTTCCGCTGGCAGTGGGCACTGTGGGCGGAGCAACGCGCTCTCTTCCTTCTGCAGGCGTTGCGCTCGCAATACTGGGCGTG
>JAHFEN010000034.1 GCA_023248455.1 Microcaldota archaeon
CTGTAAATTGTTTTCCTTCCTGCGCGGAGAAGTAGGAACACTGCGAGCAGGAATATCAGCGCGGGAATCCCCAGGCGCAGATAGGACTCCAAAAATCCGCTGCCCTGGTAGGAAAAGCCCTGACTTGTTTCCAGCCCCATGTAGGAAAAATGCATTGTGTGGCTGCCGTCCGAAGGCGCTGCCCAGATCACAAGCGAGCCATTGGAGGAATAGTACTGCCTTTTCCCGCCCGAGTCTATCCACGCCTCCACCACGCCGGTTAACGGCTTTCCGCCGAATGTTGCGTAATATTCGTACCTGCCCTTGTCCTGCGAAACAGGCAAGGCGGAAAAGCCAAGCGCCTCGATGTATGCAGCGGCGTGCACCCTTCCGAACTGGTCGGACACCACAACAAGGTATGTGCCGCCCTCAGGAATTGCAATAGCAAAGCTGCTTGCCCAGCCAGAAATAATCCTGCCGCCGGCTATTTCCTGCCTGCCCACCAGCCGCCTCCCGTCCAGAATATCGGCGTAAAGGCGCAGGTTCCTGCCCACCTCCGACTGCCCCTTAAGCGAGAACTCGAATTCGGCGCGCTTCCCTGCGAGTATTTTGGCAGGCCCGTTGAGCCTCCCTTCGGGCCGCTTCAGCTCGAAGCTGTCGGCTGCCCTGCATTGACCATTCGGCCCAAGGTATACTGCGCGGCAATACAGAGTGCCAGAATCCGCCCCAAGCGCAATTGTGAAATTCCCCTGCCCTGCTGGAAATGTTTCGGCCCCCTGCCCTTCTGGCAGCATTGCTCCAAGGGCAGCAACAGGCGCTGCTTCTGCCTCCCCTCCTGGCGGCAGGCCCACAATGGTGAAACCGTACGAGCTGTTTGCATCTGAAATGCTGCCGTCCTCTTTGACCAGCCTTCCTGCAAGTGACTGCAGCACCAGCACCTTGCTGTTCCGCTCAGAGATTTTTTTTGCGTTTTCAGCCAGAATGGCAGGAATTGCTCCAGTGGGCGAGATTATCATGGAATTTTTAGAGGAGAGCGCATCAGCAATGCTTGCTTCCCTCGAGGAAAAGCCGCATTTGGAAAGAGCCTGAGAAATTTTTTCCCCCAAGGCCATATTCACGCCCGGAGCTGCGGCATGCGAAAGCAGGAGCATGTTTTTCTGCAGGGGCGATTCGCTGCAGAATGCGCGGACTTCCCCGTTGTTTCCCCCTGGCAGCAGATAAAGGTTCAGCACTGCCTTGCTTTTGTTCCCAATGTCCGCCAGCTGGGCAGTGCGGATGCCGAATGCGAGCTGCGCAGGGCTTGCAGGCGGCCCCTGCGCGGACGCGGAGCTCTTTTGAGCAGCATCAGGGTTCAGGAAAAGCAGGGCAAGAGAAAGCAAAAGGAGTGCTGCGAGCGCAGCTCCCAAATACGCGCGCATAGTGGGAAGATATCGGGAATTGGGATTATACATCTTTGCCTGCTTCCTGCGCCTGAGGGCGGCCAAGCCCTTCCTGCCCTAAAGCGAACGGCACTGCCCCAGCCTTATTCCCTGCGCCAGAGCTCTGTCCCTCCCTTCCAAGCGCCAAGCAGCGCGACCCCAGCTATTTCCTTTTCCAAAGAGTGGTCCCGTCCTTCCTGTCCTCAAGAAGAATGCCTTCATCTGCGAGCTCTTTGCGGATCGCGTCTGATGCGGCAAAATCCTTATTCTTCCTTGCCTCATTCCTCTTCGCAATGCGCGAGTGTATTTCGTTACCGGAAAGCCCGGGCCTGCTGCGTCCGCTCTCAGGCGCGAGGTTGAATACAGAGAGCAGCTTTTCAAGAACTGCAGCAGCCTCCCCCGCTTCCTTTTCAGATGCGCTTCCTTCTGAGCAGGCTCCGGATATTCTCTTGGCAAGCGAAAAGAGCGCCGCCATTGCATTGGGCGTGTCAAAGTCGTCGTCCATGCGCAGGATGAATTCCTTTTCCGCTTCTTTTGCAGATGAAAGCAATGTGCCATCACCCAATGCCTTGGAAGAATATGTCTTCGCAGATGATATTGCCGAGTGCAGGGTGGCAAGCGAATTCCCTGCAGCCTGGATTGCCGACCCGGAAAAGTCTATCGGCGAGCGGTAGTGAGATAGCGAAAAGAGCATCCGGATAGACTGCTGGGAGAATTTTTTCAGCCCCTCCTCGATCGTTATGAAATTGCCAAGGGATTTTGCCATCTTCTCGCCATTGACCGTGAGAAAGCCGGTGTGCATCCAGAGGCGCACAAATGGCTTGCCTGTCGCAGCCTCGGACTGCGCTATCTCGTTTTCGTGGTGCGGAAAAATTAGGTCGCGCGCGCCGCCGTGTATGTCCAGCGTTTCCCCAAGGCGCGAAGTGCTCATTGCCGAGCACTCGATGTGCCAGCCAGGCCTCCCCCTGCCCCAGGGCGAACCGTATGTCGCGCCGGGCTCTTCCCCGAATTTCCAGAGCGCGAAATCCTGCGGGTTTTTCTTTTTCTCGTCCACCTCTATTCTCGCGCCAGCTTTTATGCCTTCGGGGGACTGTCCGGAAAGCGAGCCATATTTCGCGAATTTAAGGACGTTAAAATAAACTCCCGACTCTGTTTTGTATGCAAAGCCGTTCCTTTCGATCCGCGAAATGAGCGCCGCTATTTCGGGCATGCAGTCGCTCACCTTGGGGGAGGAATCTGGCTCCATCACGCCAAGAGCGGCAAACTCCTTCTCAGACTCCAGCGCATATTTTTTCGAAAGCTCAAGCGGTTGCATTTTCCGCTCGTGCGCGCGCTTGATTATCTTGTCGTCTATGTCAGTCACGTTCTGGACGTAGGTCACGGTGTAGCCCTGGAAAAGGAAGTAGCGCCTGATGATGTCGAAAGAAACGATTGTGCGCGCGTGCCCGAGGTGGCTCTTGTCATAGGGCGTGATGCCGCATACGTACATGCGTATTTTTTTTCCTTCCTGCGGGCTGAACTCCTCTGCTTTTCCCGACATCGTGTTGTATATCCTCACGTTCAGCACCCAGGAAATCTGCCATCTAAGGATTAATAGCGCTTGGTTTGCGCCAGGCTGCCAGCAGGAATCCGTTCGGCTTATGATTTCCCGATTTCGCTTTCGAATGCGTCGAGCTTTTGCTCCACGATATCGGACCAGGCTTTAGAGCGCTTTTTTTCATAGTTTATCCCAGCCAAGAGGGATTCGGAACCGGTTTCCTTTGGCTTGGGGCCGACTGCTTTGGTGGCATCTTCCAGGGTCTCTGCCAAAAACCGGTTGGTCTCATCAGAGTTTTTCGCCTGAAGGGCAATTATGCGCTTTTCCTGGTCAGGGCGGAAGCCCCAAAAACCGCCCTGCGACGAAACTGGCGCCTCCCTGCCCGAATTCGTAGTGAAACCCTGCCGGCTCCCCTGCATTTCTCGTTTCTCCTGCTCGAGGCGCAATTCGTCAATTAGCCCCCTGATGCGCTCGCGCAGCCCCTTGGGTTGCGGCTTTTTGGGATCTATCTCCATTTCCCCCATTCAAACCGCCCTTATCTCCACCGGCTTCTTCGCATAATTCTGCACGTGCGAGTAGTCGCGGTAATGGTGATTGACTGTGACAAGCACGGAGTAGGTGCCCGGCGCGGTCTTGGAGGAGGAGCAGACTGAGAAGCTGACCGTCTTTTCCTTGTGCGCCTCAAGCTGCCCGATCCTGATTTCCTTTATTTTGGTCATCCCGAGGTTGTCAAAGCCGAGCGATGCAGGGACCTCGGCTGAAATAGATGCCATCACAGGCGAGCCTGTCACATTTTTTACGGTTACCAAAAGCTCAAGTGCGCTTTCCTTCCTTGCATTCAGCCTGACCGGCCGCAAGCTGGTGGAGATGTTGAAAGGCAGCCCTGCCTTCCCCGGCTCGTCCGAAGGCTTTCCCATCATATCGTCAATGAAACCCATTTTCTCAACCTCGTTGTCCGTTCAGCGCCAGCGCTTTTTCTTCCTTCTTTTGCCTGCCTTTATTGCAGCCTTATCTGAGATTATCCGCACTTCGTGCACATCGCGGTGGTGGTGGCGGGCGGCCTCGGCAATGTGCTGGAAGTGCGGGACGTCGTCAAGCGCCAGAGTGAAGAACACGTAGAGCATGGAGAAGAGCGAGCCTATCTCGAAAATGCTGGAGACCGCGCTCGCGTAGTTTGCCGAAAGCCCAAGCTGCGCCCCGAAAAGCTCGAGGCTGAAACCTATTGCAAAGCCTGCAGCTGCAAGCCCCAGCATGCCTGCGTGCTTCACTGCCCTCCATTTTGCATAGAAGAAATGCACTGGGAGATGGCGCTTTGCCCTGTCCCAGTAAACCCTGTAATAGACGAAGAGCAGCACAGCAAGGAAAGCAAGAACTGCCTTGACCAGGAGAAGCGGGGGGATGACATTTGCTGAATCCAACCCAAGCGCCATGCTGTTTTTTCTCTGCTAAAGAATTAATTTGTATGCCTACCTAGGGGGCAATTGCCAACAGCAGGCTCCCCTAAGGTATTACCCCCTATGGGAAACCCATATTCCGCGCCTTTAGGCGAGCTTGACGCAGAAATCAGCCAAAAGGTGGGAAAAGTAGCCTGCTGCGACAGCGCACGCCAGGAATTCGCCGAAAAGCAAAAAGCACGGCAGCGCAAGCGCGAACAGGAACGCAAGGGAATGCATTATCCCCCTGTGGCGCGGGCGGATGAGGAAATCCAAGCCGAGCGCAGCTAGAAAAAGGGCTGCCGCATAGAGCACGAAATTTTCCGCCTTGCCTGCCTTGTATGAGAGAAGGAATGCGGCTGCGAGTATGAGCACGAACACTGCCGAGTACAGTGCCTGCGATGCCTTGCTTTTCCTCAAGTCCAGGTCAGGGAGCAGTGAAGCCGCGCCTGAAACAGCCGCAAAGAGGAACGCTTCCTGCAAGCCTGCGCGAAAGGCAAAAAGAGACAGCATCGCTCCTGAAAAAAAGCCAAAAACTAGGTGAGACTTCCAATCCACAGGGAAAATCACCTGGGTTAATCGGTCGCCCTCAGTATTGCCGACATGTGCCGCTGGTACCTTTTCAGGTGGTGGTCCTGCTCCTTCTGCGACATCCTGATGAGGTTGGAGGAAAGCCCCATTATCTCGTAATATGCCTCGCCGAATGCAGACTCGGCCGCAAGCACCTCGTCAGGGGTGCGCGCTTCCGAGGCATCGCAGAGAAGCGAAAGGTAGCGGAGCTGCGAAAGTGCGCGCTCGCCCTCGGAAGTGAGCCTGGCGCGCTGCCTTCTTGAGCCGCGGAATTTCTTTTTCACGAAGGAAAGCCAGGCAGTCAGCTGGTCGTAGAGGGCGGAGAGGAACGACTGCTTTTGCGATTTTGCCGCCATATTCGCAGTTACCCTGGACTCTATCAGGAGCTGCGAGGCAGCCTGCTGCTGCGGAAGCAGGAGCTCGGCCTCGCGGATGGGGTCAATGAAGCGCGAATCGTCCAGAAGCTTTCGGGACAGCCTGCCTCGGGCAAATGGCTTTCTTGCCATCCCCTCTGGGGGGATAAGGCTTCGCCTGGGGCCTTGCCTTAGCCCAGGGGCTGCCTTGGGTTCCTGGAATACCATTTCTTGCATGCTGGTCGCGTGTGCGAATTCTCAGCGAAAGTTTAAAATAGCGGAAGATGCGCAAGAACCGCTCTGCCAAGCCCACGGAAATTCAGATATGAATATATACACTTCAAGCAATATAAGCTGCAATCCGGAGGTTGGCAGCATGTTCCTGTTCCAGGTTCAGAAAACCGCCCAGAGCCAAGAGCAAAGCCGGATTGTGCACTTCTACAAACTTTCCGATGGCGAGAAATATTATCCCGAAAAAGACGACCTGCTGGTGCGCGGCCAGCTTGCGGCAATAGCAAAGGGGGACATCAGCCTTTTCAAAAATCCCCTTGCAGTAGAGCTTGTTGCTTCGGGCATTCAGAAGAAAGCAGCAGGGAAACTGGCAGAGGAGCTTCTTTCTGGAAAGAAAAAAGTATCGGATATACCCCAAATTGCAGACGCCGCCTCTATAGAACTGAAACTGTTGGAGCTGAAGCAAGACGCAGTGGACTACGTGAAATGGGCTTCGACGAGGAACGCCGAAGCAGCAGTTGTGATAGCTGACAGGTTCTGGAGCACGATTTCCTCTGCCCTCAAATCAGAGGAATGGGAACTTGTCCGTGCATGGAACTTCCTCTGCGTCAACCCGCTGCTTACCGAAAAAGGCAAGCAGGAGCTGGCAAACAGCTTGGTAGAAGAGATGCACTTTTCGCAGCAGGCTGCGTCAGAAATGGTGCCCAGGCTATGGTCTAATGAAATTGGGAAGCCAGCGGAAGTGCAGCTGACGCAGCTCGGGGATGCGGGCGCAGGGGAGCAGCGCGAGAAAGTCAATAAGAAAATGGTTGATCTTGGAAATAAAGAAACGTTGGGTGCTTACTTCAGGAATAAGATATACGACAGTCGGGTGAGCATGGACAACCTTCCTGAATTTGCGGGAAACATGGTCAAGCAACTGGAAGACTATCTGCTGGATGCGCAAAAGAGAGGAGGCTCGCAGCCATTCAAGCTGACGGAATTGTTAAGGGCTGGCAGATGGATTGATGCAGTAACCATTTTGCCCTGGAATGTGGTATATAATCTGAAACAGGCAGCCAATCTGATGAGTGGCGGCAGCCCTGGCTTTGGATTGGTAAACTCAGGGGCCGGCACAATCTTGGAGGATATTTCACGCGACATTGCGGGCGGGATGGGGAACACACTTTATGATGAGAAGAGAGGCGATCATTGGTACAACATACCTGCGAATGCGTTTAAGGGCGCATTTATGTTCCTTGCTGACCTGACCAGCCTTCCTTCTTGGTACGTTTATTTGGATGCGAAAAGCACGGCATTTCCTTCAAGTGGCATTTTGATCCCCCAGGACATTGATATTGCCTCGCTTAGGTACAACATAGCCTGCATGGACACGCTATTCCTGCTTGCGCTTCTTGCAGGGCCCGAGGGCGCAAAGATCATCAAGCAGACAGGAAGGGAACTTGTATTTGCCAGGGCAAAGTACCAGCTCATAATAAAATTGCTTGAGGAAGGAGCTGAAAAAAAACTGTCCTACTCCGAAGCAGAGAAGATTGCGGAGCAGCAGATTGGAAAGTTGCGCTCCGGATTAAAAACTGCGGAAGAGAGTGCGCCTAAGAAAGGCCCTGCTGATTGGTTCAAAAGCAAGCCACTTTATGAAGCAGAGGAGTATGTGCCGAAGACACGCAAAGACCTTGCGGAATACATATCGCAGAGGTCAGGGAACATGCTGAGGGAGGGGCT